>JAFZDG010000125.1 GCA_017561285.1 Bacteroidaceae bacterium | reverse complement strand
CGTATCGGAGCGTTTGCGAGCCAATTATAAGCCCAAGACCGAGGTGTGTGTGCGACTTACTTTTGCGCAAGGTGATAGTGCTGCATTGCGCCATGCTTTCGAGCTGGTAGGTCGGGCCAAGCAGCAAGAGACGCTGTTGCTCTCTTTTCTCGACCTCTCACACTTTATGCAAGCGGGATGCTACGTAGAGGTGTCTCGTACGGCGTTATTGGAACGGGCCGGAGTCTCTCCGGCTGTATTGGCAGGTCTTGTCAATAAGGGTGTTATGGAAACCTATAAGCGCGAAGTGAGCCGTTTTGCTTCGGTACAGCGTGCTTGTGTGCCTATGCCGGAATTGAGTGACGAACAAATGCGTGCGTACAATGAAATATTCGAAACGCTGCGTGATAAGTCGGTTACGCTGTTGCATGGTGTGACCTCGAGCGGTAAGACCGAGATATACATACATATAATAGATGCTATATTGCAGCAAGGGCGACAAGTGCTGTATCTTGTACCCGAGATTGCGCTTACAACACAGCTGACCGAGCGTTTGCAACGCGTCTTTGGCGATAAGTTGCTCATATACCACTCGCGTTTTTCCGATAATGAACGTGTGGAGATATGGCAAAAATTATTGCGCAGCCGCGAACCTCGAGTGGTACTGGGTGTGCGCTCTTCGGTATTTCTGCCATTTCACGATTTAGGTTTTGTTATTGTCGATGAGGAGCACGAAACGAGCTATAAACAGTATGATCCGGCTCCTCGTTATCATGCACGCAACGCCGCGATTGTGTTGGCTCAGATGTATGGAGCTAAAGTGTTGTTAGGCTCGGCTACACCGGCTGTGGAGAGCTATTATAATGCCTTGTCGGGTAAGTATGGTCTGGTACAGTTGTTGACACGTTATGCCAATAATCCGTTGCCCGAAGTGCGCATTGTAGATATGCGAGAGCAACGCCGCAAGCGCCTTGTAAAAGGAAACTTTTCGACTCCGTTGCTCGATGAGATAGAGGGTGCTATCAAGCGTGAAGAGCAAGTGATATTGTTTCAGAACCGTCGCGGATTTGCTCCTATGGTGGAGTGTAAAGAGTGTGCTTGGATACCCAAGTGCAGGCAATGTGATGTGAGCCTTACCTATCATAAACGCGACAACCGCCTGGTATGTCACTATTGCGGGTATTCCTGCGAGGTGCCTCGTATCTGTCCGGCTTGTTTGCAGCCCGCTATCGAGGTGCGAGGTTTCGGTACGGAGCGAATTGAGGAGGATATAGAGATACTTTTGCCCGATGTGTCGTTGGCTCGTATGGATATGGATACCACTCGGTCGCGCAATGCCTATCAGGAGATAATAGATGATTTTGCTGCCGGAAAGAGTAAAATACTCATTGGTACGCAGATGGTGACAAAGGGCCTCGATTTCGATAGAGTGAGTATTGTGGGCATTCTCAGTGCCGATAGTATGTTGTCTTTCCCCGATTTTCGGGCGCACGAGAGGGCCTTCCAGATGATGTCGCAAGTGGCAGGCCGTTCGGGACGTGGAAAGAGTAAGGGTGTTGTGTTGTTGCAAACTTCGCAACCCGAATTACCCTTAATAGGGCAGGTCATCAATCACGACTATATAGGTATGTATAATGACCAGCTATCGCAACGTGAGCAGTTTGGTTATCCACCTTTTACCCGCCTTATATATCTGTACCTCAAACATCGCGATGAGGCTGTTCTCGACACGCTCTCGCAACGCTATGCAACAATGTTGCGCAAGGTGTTTGGTGAGAGAGTTTTAGGTCCTGACAACCCACCTGTTGCCCGCATACAGTCGCTTTACATACGCAAGGTGATGCTCAAAGTAGAGATTTCGGCCTCGATGGCACAAGTGAAGGACCTCTTGCGACAAATCTATGAGCGTTGTTTGGTGGATGATAGTTTCAAGTCGCTTACGCTATATTACGATGTCGATCCTATGTAGTGAGTGTGGTGTTTATCGCATAAAGACATGATGCATTGGGGCATATTCCCATAAGCAACGAGCGCAGGCCGATGTGACCTGCGCTCGTTGTATAGTGTTGTATTTGTTTCTTAGAATTCGGCTGTCTTGGGGGTGCGAGGGAAGGGGATGACATCGCGGATGTTGGTCATACCTGTTACGAAGAGCAACAAACGCTCGAAGCCAAGACCGAAACCGGCATGGGGTACAGTACCGAAACGACGGGTGTCGAGATACCACCACATATCTTTGTCGGGAATGTTCATCTCTATGATGCGTGCTTGGAGTTTGTCGAGGTTGTCTTCACGCTCCGAGCCACCAATGATTTCGCCAATGCGGGGGAACAGAACGTCCATAGCGCGCACTGTCTTGTTGTCGTCGTTGAGCTTCATATAGAAGGCCTTGATGTCCTTGGGATAGTCGGTGAGGATAACGGGTTTCTTGAAGTGTTTCTCAACCAAATAACGCTCGTGTTCCGATTGTAGGTCGGCGCCCCAGTAGATGGGGAACTCAAATTTCTCGCCCGAAGCCTCGAGAATCTTGATACCCTCGGTATAGGGCAAGCGTACAAACTCATTGTCAACAACGAAGCGGAGACGTTCGATAAGCTCTTTATCGTACATTTCGCTGAGGAAGTTGAGGTCGT
Source organism: Bacteroidaceae bacterium (assembly GCA_017561285.1). Taxonomy (GTDB): domain Bacteria; phylum Bacteroidota; class Bacteroidia; order Bacteroidales; family Barnesiellaceae_A; genus Barnesiella_A. Next base: position 4,508 of record JAFZDG010000125.1, on the reverse strand, counting down.
CCATACAGTTCTCGAGAGCATAGTTGATACAGTATTTGAGGAAGTCTTCGGCGAGGTCCATGTTGTCGGTGATATCGTTGAAGGCAACTTCAGGCTCTATCATCCAGAACTCGGCCAAGTGGCGGGGAGTGTTAGAGTTCTCAGCGCGGAATGTGGGACCGAATGTGTAGATGGCACCGAGTGCAGTTGCACCCAACTCGCCTTCGAGCTGGCCCGATACGGTAAGGCTGGTTTGCTTGCCAAAGAAGTCTTGTGTGTAGTCGACTTTGCCCTCTTCGTTGCGAGGAACATCGTTGATGTCGAGAGTGGTTACTTGGAACATAGCTCCGGCACCTTCGCAGTCGCTGGCTGTGATGAGAGGTGTGTGCATGTAGAAGAAACCATGATCGTTGAAGTATTTGTGAATGGCGTAGGCCATGTGGTGACGTATGCGCAATACGGCACCAAATGTGTTGGTGCGAGGACGCAAATGTGCTATCTCACGCAAGAATTCAAGGCTGTGTCCTTTCTTTTGCAAGGGATAAAGCTCCGGATCGGCTTTGCCATAGATTTCTATTTTTTCAGCTTGTATTTCGGCTGTTTGACCTTTGCCCATTGACTCTACAAGCTTACCAACAACACAAAGGCTTGCACCGGTGGTGATGGGTTTGAGTATCTCTTCGTCAAAGTTGGCAAGGTCTACTACGACTTGAATGTTTTTGATTGTACTACCGTCGTTGAGGGCAATGAAGTTTACGTGTTTGTTGCCACGACGAGTACGTACCCAACCCTTTACACATACGGTTGTATTGAGGAGTGCAGGGTTGAAGATGTCTGCTATCTTTGTTCTTTTTAGTGTTTCCATTTTATTGGTTATTTTATTCCCCATAGCCACAATCTGTGTTATTGTGGCTATGGGAGAGGTTTTCGATTATTCAAATGAACCCATCATCAGCATATTCACCTCGGCTTGAGTGAGGTGACGCCAGCGTCCGCGAGGCAAATTTTTCTTTGTAAGACCTGCAAAATATACGCGGTCGAGCTTGATGACACGATAGCCCAAAGCCTCGAAGATGCGGCGAACGATGCGGTTGCGACCAGAGTGTATTTCTATACCTACTTGGTTGCGGTCGGTCTCGGTGGCATAGCTTACGGCATCGGCATGGATGCTTCCATCGTCAAGGTCTATACCATCGGCAATGCGTTGCATATCTTCTTCGGTAACGTCTTTGTCGGTCCATACGTGATATATTTTCTTTTTCACAAACTTGGGGTGCGTCAATTTTGATGCCAAGTCGCCATCGTTTGTGAGCAAAAGAACACCTGTGGTGTTGCGGTCGAGACGGCCTACAGGGTAGATGCGTTCGGTACAAGCATTGCGTACAATATCCATTACAGTGAGGCGACCTTGGGGATCGTCGGCTGTAGTTACACAATCTTTGGGTTTGTTGAGGAGGATGTAAACTTTGTTTTCAAGACCAACCTCTTTACCGCGGAAAGTGATGATATCGGCAGGTGTAATTTTAGAACCCAATTCGGTTACAACCTCTCCGTTTACTTGTACTTCTCCGGCTTGGATAAACTCATCGGCTTCGCGGCGTGAGCATAGACCGGCGTTGGCAAGGAACTTGTTGAGACGAATGGGTTGTGTGGGATCTATAGGTGGCAATTCGTACTCAACTCGTTGGGGACGAGGTGTGAATCGCTTGGTGTTGAATCCGCCACGTTGGTTGTTGTAACCATTGCGGTTGTTGTTGTAGCCTTCGCTGCGGTTGTTGTTATAACTGTTGCGATTGTTATTGTAGCCACCACGATTGTTGTTGTAACTGTTGCGGTTATTGTTATAGCCCTCGCCACGATTATTGTTATAATTGTTGCGATTGTAACCGTTGTTATACTGACGGCGTTCGTTGTTGTAGCCGTTGTTATAGTTGTTGCGGTTGTATGTGCCTTCGCTGTTTTGGCTTCTCTCTTGCGAGTAGCTGTTTTGAGTAGAGTCGCTTTCGGTACGTTCTACATCATTGTTATATCGGTTGTTGTATCCGGTGTTGTAACGGTTGTTGTTGTATCCGCTGCGGTTGTTGTTATAATTGTTGCGATTGTTGTAACCTCCACGATTGTTATTGTAGCTGCTTCGGTTGTTGTTATAACCTCTGTTGTAGTTGTTACGTGTGTAGTTGTTCTCTTGTTGAGTGTCGTCGTTATTGGTGTTTTCACCTTCGGTGGGATTGCTGTAACGATTGTTATAGCCACCATTGTTGTAACTACGGTTATTGTTATAGCGGTTGTTATATCCACCACGATTGTAACCGTTGTTGTATTGACGACGTTCGTTGTTGTAAGAAGATTGATTTTCGGTATTGCGACCTTCTGTGTAGTTGCTATACTCTTTCTTCTCATTGTTGGGAGTGAGTTCTTCTCGAACTGCGCCACGTGTCTCACCGATGCGTGGACGCTTTGCTTTTTTCTCTTCTTCCATTTATGAAAATGTTTTTAATGTTACAAAGCCTCTCGGCTCTCTATTTATATATTGAGTTTTTCTTTTCGTTACAAAGTTGTGCCTTATATTGGCTTTTAAAATCAATGTTTTCCACATCTGTTTTTCAACTGCAAAGATGCAAAGGATTTTTTACATTACAATGCTAAATAAGTGAAAATTTGAGGCTGTGGTGTCAATAAAATGCGAAAGATTTGTGAACGGTTCACAAATCTTTCGCTGTTTGCATATATTTAACAATAATGCTCTCGGATATTGATTAGAATCCGGTATATGATTGAGGAGAAAGACGGTGTAGCTCCTCTTTCACATCGTCCGATATATTGAGTGAGTCGATAAATTGGCTGATGGCTTGCTCATCGACAACGGTATTGGTGCGAGTAAGTGCTTTGAGAGCTTCGTAGGGTTGAGGATAGCCCTCGCGGCGAAGTACTGTTTGAATACCTTCGGCCACTACATTCCACATATCGGCCAAGTCGCGATCTATGGCTGTGCGATTGAGTAACAATTTTCCCAAACCTTTGAGTGTACTGCTGAATGCGATGAGTGAGTGTGCCATAGGAACACCAACGTTGCGCAATACGGTAGAGTCGGTAAGGTCGCGTTGTAGGCGCGAGATGGGAAGTTTCATTGCCAGGTGGTCGTAGATGGCATTGGCAATACCGAGATTACCCTCTGAGTTTTCAAAGTCGATGGGGTTGACTTTGTGGGGCATTGCCGATGAACCTACTTCGCCGGCTTTGATTTTTTGCTTGAAGTACTCCATCGAAATATATTGCCAGAAGTCGCGATCGAGGTCAATAATAATTGTATTGATGCGGCGCATAGCATCGAAGAGTGCTGCAAGATTGTCGTAGTTCGATATCTGAGTAGTGTATGTTTCGCGAGCTATACCCAAATGTTTTTGCAAGAAATCGGCAGCAAATTGAGGCCAATTGATGTTGGGGTATGCGGTGCGATGTGCGTTGAAGTTGCCTGTTGCACCACCAAATTTACCACTGATGGGTATGTTGCGAAGTTGTTCTATTTGTTGTTCGATGCGGTAGGTAAATACGCGCACTTCTTTGCCCAAGCGAGTGGGTGAAGCGGGCTGACCATGAGTCTTGGCCAACATAGGTATATCTTTCCACTCCTCGGCATATTTGTTGAGCAGTGCCACCATCTCTTCGAGCATGGGGATATATACATCGATAAGGGCCTCTTTGATAGATAGAGGTACGGCGGTATTGTTGATGTCTTGTGAGGTGAGGCCAAAGTGGATAAACTCTTTGTAAGCCTCAAGGCCTAAGCGGTCGAATTGCTCTTTGATGAAGTACTCAACAGCTTTAACATCGTGGTTTGTAACCGATTCTATCTCTTTGATACGAGCAGCATCGGCTTCGGTAAAGTTGATATATATATTGCGTAGTTCGTCAAACATACTCTTCTCTACGCCTGCCAATTGCGGGAGGGGAAGCTCGCATATGGCAATGAAATACTCAATCTCAACGCGTACGCGATAGCGTATAAGAGCCAATTCAGAGAAATAAGCCGAGAGAGACTCGGTCTTGCTATGGTAGCGACCATCTATGGGCGATACCGCAGTAAGTGGTGTTATTTGCATAGTCATATAATTGTTGTTCTGAGTACAAAGGTAAGAATAAGCGTGTTGCTGACAAAATATGTTTGCCTATTTTTATGCATTTGAATCGCTTTGGTGGTGTTTGAGTTGTTGTCAACTCTTAAAAATGAGTTTTTTTGAAATATTTTTGCAAAAAATGTTTTGTGTATAAAAAAATAGTATTACCTTTGCATCGCTTTTCGAAAGAGAAACACTCGGGCGTTTAGCTCAGCTGGTTTAGAGCATCTGCCTTACAAGCAGAGGGTCGGCGGTTCGAATCCGTCAACGCCCACCGAGAACGACATCCAAGTGAGGATGTAAGAAATGAGAAAAATAATGGGCGTTTAGCTCAGCTGGTTTAGAGCATCTGCCTTACAAGCAGAGGGTCGGCGGTTCGAATCCGTCAACGCCCACCATTATTAAACTTTATAT
>JAFZDG010000124.1 GCA_017561285.1 Bacteroidaceae bacterium | reverse complement strand
TGACAAGCCGAAGATGTACCCATGTGGTCGCCATACTTTTCTTGATAAGTAAGCTTCACATCGGCCTGAGCGGTAAATGCAGCAAGAGCTGCCAATACATACGCACAGAATGATAGTAGTCTCATTTTCATAAGCTTTTAATTTATAATTTGTTAAACATTTAATTTTACATAAAACGGCAAAATGGTTTTGCGGTGCAAATTTATACATTTATTTTAAATCCATAAACATTCCGAGCACATTTCATCGACACAACTTTTAGTTTTTCATTCAGGAACAAAAACACATCGGTAGTGCAACGAATCTCATTATCACACATTAAATAAGAGATATTATTTGGATAATTTTTTATTTAATATTAATTTTGCGCCCGCTATTCAACCACATCCAATCTTGAAGAAAAAATAATCTAAATAACTAATTACCAATCAATCCATTATGAAAAAAATTTTTACTACTTTGGCATTCTCGTTAGTGATAGCCACATCGATGATGGCACAAAGCGAAGAATGTGATGTTATCTTTACAGGTACACCCTGGTTTACAATGGGTATTTCGGGTAACGGACGTTTTATCGTAGGAACACGTCAATATACCGAGGCCTACCGCTACGACATCCAAGAGGAGCGTTTGTGGGTACTTCCTGCTACCAGCGAGTACGATGATATGTGTTTCTCGGACGTATCGGACAATGGTCTTATTGCCGGCAAAGACAACGAAATGTTTCCTGCAATCTTCCATGTAGAGACTCAAAGCTGGGAAAGACTCCCCTTCCCCTACAGCGGAATCACCGAGGGTTATGCCAATGAGATTACTCCTGACGGAAAAACCATTGTAGGTTTCATTATGGGCTCTATCGACACAGACAAACCCTACACCGTATTCCCCTGCGTATGGCGTTTACAAGAAGATGGCTCGTGGATTTATGAGGAACTTCCCAACCCCGAGACCGACTTCCTCGGCACAAAAACTCAATTTATCTCTACCCGTACCATCTCGGCCGATGGTAACACTGTTATCGGCGTATGTGTTGAGAAAAAAGGTCGCTACTACCAACCCATCGTTTACCACTACAACGGCAGCGAGTGGACTTATGAGTATCCCTTCTTAGAGATGACATTCAACGACAACAGCATTTATAACAAGTGGATGTCGCAAGAGCCTAATATGTATAACTACATCACAGTAGAGCCCGGAGATCCCGAATATATGTTCCAAGTAGAGGAGTACCAAATGGCATTTGCCGAGTGGCAATACAACTTCTGGACCGAGTGGAAAACAGGTTTTGAAGTAACAGCAGTACCCATTATTATGAGTAACAACGGCAAGTGGCTTGCTCCTATGGCTACCGAAACCGAATATGGTTGGAAACCCGGAGATATATCTATTGAGAAAACATCGGTAAAGAGCTACCCCATTCTCTTCAACCTCGAGACAGGCGAGATGATTAAATATGAGAACTTGACACATCTCAACGGTTGGTACACATATGGTGTGAGCAACAATGGCGACCTCATCTCAAGTGACGGTGTAAACTTCTACCTCAAACCCGCCGATTATGACAATACAATAGAGTTGTCGGAGTGGTTGAGCGATGAATATAACTTCAACCTCTGGTCATACCTTCCCCCCAACACAGAGTATGTAGAGTGCAGCAGCATTTCGCCCGATATGACTGTTATCGTAGGTGTATATCGCTCGGTAACTCCCGATGGTGAGCTCGACAACAAGGAGGTATTCTGCGTAAAACTTCCCGGCTTTATGAGCGATGTTAAGAAAACACTCGACACACCCCGTAACGAAAACATCATAGTAGCCGGCAATGAGTTGCGCTTCAGCAGCGAGGCTTGCAACATTGCAGTGTACGACATCTGCGGCAAACAAGCTATGGCTCACAACGGCAATACCACTACATTGGATATTACAAACCTCTCGGACGGCGTATATGTAGTAACAGCCGAAATGAACGGTGTTGTAGTTACCGGTAAAATTTATAAATAATCATTATACAACAAAACATAAGATATGAAAAAGAGTATATTATTAACTCTCTTTGCCACATTGGCAATCATACTCAACGCCCAACAACTCCATACCCAACAGGCTCCTCGTGCTATGGCTCCTCAAGCTGTTGCCGAAGAAACTCCCTCAATGGAATATGGCTATTGCGGCACATTGGAACGTCAAATTGGTTGGGGTGAAGCCGGTACTATACGTGCTGTCATCGAGATTCCCCAAGAGGTATCGGCCAAATATCAAGGCGCTCAAATCACACAAGTATTGGCCGGTATCGGTAATGATGCCGGTGCCGATGCCAAAGTAATCATTATGCGTACATTGGATGATAGCGAGTTGCTCTATTCACAAAACACTAAGTTCACCAAAAATGATTGGAACACTGTCGAAATGGAGACTCCCTTTACTTTGGACGGAAATGGTTTTTACATTGGTTATGAGCTTACTGTATCATCTAAAGACACCTATCCCGTAGGCGTTGATGCAGAAGAGCCCAGCCCTATGGGCGACCTTTGCGCTATGTACAATACCCAACTCAATGAGTGGATATGGGAACACCTTGCCGATTATGATTTTGGTAACAACTGTATCAAAATTGTTCTCACCGGCGATAATCTTCCCAAGTACAACCTTGCATTGCAAAATATTACCATCAAAGAGTATGTACGCACTGGCGCACCTTTTGCCATCTCGGGTACTGTAAAAAATATCGCAGCACTCACAGCTGAGACATTTGAGGTGTCGTACCAAATTGGCGATATGCCAGCCGTTGCCAACATCATCAATACACCTGTTGCATCGGGTGCTACAGCCAATTTCACCATCGAAGACATTGTAATAGAGCAAGATGGCGTATTTGATATAACCGTAGAGATAACAAGCGTAGGCGGCAATGCCGATGAGGATAACAGCGACAACAGCTTTACCAAAGAGGTCAACTGTATGTCTAATCTCGTTCCCCGCAAGATTCTTATCGAAGAGTTCTCAACAACACAATGTGGCAACTGTCCTCGTATGCACACAGTGTTGAAAGATATAAGAGAAGGTCGTGAAGACATTGCTCTTGTTGTACACCACGCCGGTTACGGTCAGGACAACTACACCATTGCTGCTTCTCGTTCTTATTTGGACTTTTACGAAAGCAACACATACGCACCCGCATTGATGATAGACCGTTGCAATCTTGCCGATCAAGGTGCCGAGGGCTACAGCCCCGCAGGCGGTTCAATGCCCTCTCCCGGTCCCGTATTTGCTCCCAGCTCGCAACAACAAGTTGAGAAACTCATCAACTACAGCTTGGATCAACCCGCCTTCGTTACAGTAAACATCGAGGATACTTATAATGCAGAGACTCGCGAACTTACTGTAAGAGTATATGGTGAGAGCGTGATAGATTTACCCCAGACACCCTACATCAACATTTTCGTTAC
>JAFZDG010000123.1 GCA_017561285.1 Bacteroidaceae bacterium | reverse complement strand
GCTCCGTATTCAAGATCTTTCCACTCGGTATTGTGAACTGTGCAAGCGTTGTAGTCTTTGTTGTTATAGTCTGACACAAATGCTACAACAGCCATATTTTCGGGCTTCCAGTCGGCATCGAGTGCGTAGGTGTATGTAACATCAAATTTGTTGTCTTCCAAAGTAAGTTCGTCACCCCAAGTAGAGGTCATCACTTTGCGAATAGCGTGGTTGTGTCGGTAGTTGTTACCACCGCCCGATTGATAACCAACCAAACCGTTCTCTGTAAGGAATATGTTGATACGAGGTGCTTTAGCAAGTTCTGCACTGCTTTCGCCTGTAACTCTAATGGTCAATTCGCGAGTCTCTTCGTTATATACATCCGATACATTGAGTGAAATGAATGCGGGTTGTTCGAGGCAGTATGCTATAAACTCTTCAACTGCAGCTTTGCTTGAAGGGAAGAATACGGGTGAAGTAGCTGCGCCAGAAGCACCTTCGGCACCGAGTTCACCCAAGCAACGACGGTCGAGCATAGTAGCAGGAGCGTATGTACCACCACCACCATAGAACCACATATAGCTTTCAGAGTCGGCAATAGTGTATTCATCGGTGTAGAAACCTGAGTGATGCACTACCCAAGCTACGTCGTTGCGGTCGGCCAAGATACCATTGAGCATTTCGTGTACGCGAGGACAGTTACCGCATTGTGCTGTAGAGAAGTTTTCGAGCAATACTTTGCGAGGAACCAATGTAGAAAGTGTTGTGATTGTTTTGCTCAATGTGTTGTTGGGCTCATATTCATCAACATTACCATTGGGATTAGAAACGGTTGCTGTTACATCGTATAAGCCATCTTCTGCGATTGAGAGGCCGTCGATAGAGAATTTGTGAGTTTTGCCATTCTTCAACTCATCGGCATTGACAGTAATTGTTTTGGTGAATACATCTCCAATAGTAAGTGTTACGTCATAGGTTTGGATAGATTTAGAAGCAGCATTTCTAACAGTACCCGAAACCGAAAATTCTGTACCTGTTTTGATATACTCTTTTACGTTGAGTGTTTCCAAAGCCAAGTCATATTGAGGCAAGTTGTCGCCCGAGAGGATGAGCTTGATACAGTTGTTACCGAAACCTTGAGAGCCCAAGTGCATATATCCGTATTCAGTACCGTCGAGATAACCTACCCAGTCGCCAAGAGGATTGGCTGTCTCACCGTCTATGCCCAACGGATAGTTTTGGCTAGAACTTGCAGTGATTTGGTAGCCTACAAAGAAACCTTCTTGACCAATGGTGTAAGGAGTAGTTAAGGTTACTTCGTTCCAATCTGATTGTGTTGCAGTGAATTCTTGAGCGTAAACAGGTTCAGAACCCTCGAGGTCGCTGAGAATAATGATTTGAGCTTTGGGATTGACACCAAAAGAGCCTATACCCACATTTACTTGAGAGATTTGAGCACCTGCAAATTTAGCTGCATCGGTTGCACTTACTTCCATTAAGGCACGTACTGTACCTTTTGCGCCAAAACCAAGACTTCCGGCGTATTCGCCACAGTAGGCAAATTCCATTGTGTTTTCGGCTGCTACTGCTTTTTGTACTGTAGGAGCTTGTTGACGAACAAATTGTGGCACTAATTCTTGTGCATTGAGTGTCAATGCCATAGCTGCCAATGCTGAGAAAAGTAGTGTTTTCTTCATAGCTTGTTTTTTTTGTTGTTGATAATTTATGATTATTGTTTTATAATCAATGTTATAGAATTCCCAAAAATAGTAATTTTGATTTATTTTATTGCATTTTCCGATTGTTAAAAATACATAATGTGCTCGGTTTATGCAACTTTTTGGTTATAAGGCTTATTTTTCTTTGGTTTGGTTTCTATCTGATACGATTCGGTGTTGTTTGTGTACGTTTGTAAATAATATATGCCGGTTTACAAAAATGAGGAATCGTATGAATAGTATAAAATAACCAAGAGACAATCGTGTTGTTGCTGTCTCTTGGTTTGTAGTGGTATATTCTGATACTAAATTTTAGGCCAATATAGCATCGGCAAGTGCTTCGAGTGCAGGTATGTCGGCTTTTTTCATACGAGAACGTATGGTCACCATAGGCTCAACAATATCAATATCTTTCATCTGCGAAAGCATACCTCGCATTACTTTGCCTGCGCATGGAGCCCAAGAGCCATTTTCAATGATACCTACGCGGCGACGTTGGTAGGCTTTGATGAGCAGGTGGTGCAAGAAGTCGTGCATAGGAGGAAATACATCGGCATCGTATGAAGCTGCGGCAACAATGAGCTTGCTCATTCTGAATGCGTCTTCTACAGCTTCGGCCATATCATCGCGGCTCAAATCAACAACGCTTACTTTGGGGGCACCTTTTTCACGAAGTATTTCGGCCATGCGTTGTGCAACTGCTGCAGTGCCACCATGAATAGATGCATAGGCTACGAGTACACCTTCGGTCTCTACATCGTACTTGCTCCATGTATCGTAAAGGCCGATGTAGTAGCCTAAGTTTTCTTTCAAAACGGGACCATGCAAGGGGCAGATGCAAGCAATATCGAGTGTTGCAGCCTTTTTGAGAAGTGTTTGCACAGGACCACCGTATTTACCGCATATGTTGAAATAGTAGCGGCGAGCTTCGCAAGCCCATTCTTCATCGTGGCTTAATGCACCGAATTTACCAAAACCATCGGCGGCAAAGAGTACTTTGTCGGCTTGGTCGTATGTAACCATTACTTCGGGCCAGTGTACCATCGGTGCCATAAAGAACTGCAAGGTGTGAGTGCCCAGATTGAGTGTGTCACCCTCTTTCACGCCTATGGTGTTGCTGCTGAAGTCGGTCTCTTCGAAGAATTGCGGCAACATATCTACTGCACGAGTAGAGGCAACGACAGTGATGTTGGGGTAACGAGCTATTGTCTCTGCAATGCTGCCGGCATGGTCGGGTTCCATATGTTGTACGATTAAGTAATCGGGGGTGCAACCTGCCAATGCTGCATCAAGGTTGTTAAGCCACTCCTCGTGCTTGCGATAATCAACGGTGTCCATAATGGCTATTTTCTCATCGAGAATAACATATGAGTTGTATGAAATGCCATTGGGAACTACATATTGACTTTCGAAAAGATCGATATCGGTATCATCTACACCGATATATTTGATTTTGTCTGTTATATTTATATCCATAGTTGTTTGTTTTTTTTGATTATTGATGCAAATATCGTTTTTTTATGCCGTTTGTGCAAGAAATTAAGATTATTTTCGAACGAGTATTGTACCTTTTTGACAAAAAAACAATCGAGCATAGTATTGTACCTTTGCCCGATTGTTTTGTTATGTAAATATTGTGTTTTTATCGAAGACCTTTGATAACACCGCGCGAAGAGTTGCGAATGAAACTGAGTACATAGTCGCGTTCGGGCGATGCCGGAATTTCGGCTTCAATAGCATTGAGGGCATCGGTCATATTGCTGTCGGAGTTGAATATGCGGCGGTATATCTCTTGCAGTGTGGCAATTTGCTCATTGGTAAATCCGCGGCGACGCAAACCTACGATATTGAGTCCTACGAATGAAATGGGACTGCGGGCAGCCATTACGTAGGGGGGTATATCTTTGTTTACAGGTGTGCCACCTTGAATCATGGCATATGAACCAATGTGGGTAAATTGGTGTACCAATGTACCTCCACCTATTACGGTGTTGTCGTCTATCACCACCTCGCCGGCAAGTTGTGTGGCGTTAGAGATAATTAGGTTATTGCCCAATTCGCAGTCGTGTGCCACGTGACAGTAGGCCATAAGCAAGCAGTTGTTGCCCACAACGGTGCGACCTTTCGAGGCTGTTCCTCTATGTACGGTAACACACTCGCGTAGCGTTGTGTTGTCTCCAATTTCGGCTGTGGTATATTCGCCATTGAACTTGAGGTCTTGGGGAACGGCCGCTACAGTAACGCCGGGGAATATCTTGCAATTCTTGCCAATGCGTGCTCCGGGATAGAGTGTTACGTTGGGGTGTATGTATGTGCCATCACCTATTACAACGTCTTCGTAGATGGTTACAAAAGGGCTAATGGTTACATCTTTGCCTATTTTGGCATCGGGGTGTATGTATGAAAAATTCTCCATATTTTTTCTATATCTGTGATTATGTTATTTGTTTTTTATTATTTGAGCCATAAATTCAGCTTCGGTAACAATTTTTTCTCCCACAAAAGCGTAGCCCTTCATATAGGCGCAGCCGCGACGAATCTCGCTTATGAGCGAAAGGTGGAAGATGAGGGTGTCTCCGGGAACGACCTTTTGGCGGAATTTTACGTTGTCTATTTTCATGAAATAGGTTGAGTAACGCTCGGGTTCATCGACCGAGTTGAGCACGAGCAAACCACCTGTTTGAGCCATTGCTTCAATGATGAGTACACCCGGCATAACGGGCTCTTGAGGGAAGTGACCTTGGAAGAAGGGTTCGTTGCCCGATACATTTTTGATACCAACGATATGCTTCTCGCCCAATTCGGTTACTTTATCTACCAATAGGAATGGGAAACGATGGGGGAGCAGTGTACGTATTTTGTTGGTATCCATCAAAGGTGTTTTGTTGGGATCGTATGCGGGTGCTTGCATATCCTGACGACCTATCTCACGACGCAAGAAACGAGCAAATTTGTTGTTGATGGTGTGACCGGGGCGGGTAGCAATGATGCGACCACGAATAGGACGACCGGCAAGGGCAAGGTCGCCAATAATGTCGAGTAGTTTGTGGCGTGCCGGCTCATTGTCAAAGACAAGGGGTTTGTTGTTTATATAGCCCAATTGATTGGCTTTTTTATGTTCTACTCCCAATGTATCGGCAATTCGGTCAAGCTCGGCTTGCTCCATTTCGCGGTCATAAATAACAATGGCATTGTCGAGATCGCCACCTTTGATGAGGTTGTTTTTCAAAAGGGGTTCTATCTCTCGTACGAATACAAATGTGCGACAAGCTGCTATCTCATTTTTGAAGTCCGAAAGACGATCTAACGAAGCAAATTGGTTGGAGAGAATAGGCGAGTTGTAAGAGACCATCGTATTGATGCTGAACTCATCATCGGGGAGAACGATGATAGAACTACCGGTGGTTTCGTCAACAACCTCAACTTTCGATTTGATAATAAAATAATCTTTTTCGGCGTTTTGTTCAACCACACCTACACGCTCTATCTCGTTGACATAGAGTATGGCGCTACCTTCGAGGATGGGCATCTCGGGGGCATCTACTTGTATAAGGCAGTTGTCTATTTCGGCGCAATATAGAGCCGCCATAGCGTGCTCAATGGTGCTTATTCTTACATCGCCTCGACCTATAACGGTACCACGACTTGTTTCTATTACATTCTCTGCAACGGCATCGATAATGGGTTGTTCGGGAAGATCTATGCGTTGAATTTTATAACCGGTGTTTTCGGGTGCCGGCAAAAAAGTTGCTGTAACCTTGAGACCTGTGTGCAATCCCTTTCCGCTTATAGAGAAACTCTCTTTCAGTGTTCTTTGTTTCATTGTTATTCTTTTTTGTGACTATGTGTCTTATTGTAACTATTCTCAGATCGATTGTTTTTGAATGATTTTTTTCAACTCTTCGATCTCTTGACGAAGCTCTTTGACACTCTTGTTGAGATCGGGCAGACGCTTGATGTGTACGGTTTGACGTGCAAATTCTACTTTGGGTATAGCCGGATATCCCATAATTTCCATACCATCTTTCACATCGTTGGGAATACCCGATTGAGCACCTATAATCACTTTGTTGCCAACGTGACGGTGGCCGGCTATACCTACTTGACCACCAAACATACATTGTGAGCCTATTTTGGTAGAACCTGCAATGCCTACTTGTGCCGCCATAACGGTGTTGGTGCCTACTTCTACGTTGTGAGCTATCTGTACCAAGTTGTCGAGTTTTACGCCTTTGTGTATGATGGTTGCTCCCATTGTAGCGCGGTCAATGGTTGTATTGGCTCCCAGTTCTACATCGTCTTCAAGTATAACGATACCTATTTGAGGTATTTTCTTGTACGAGCCATCGGCTTGGGGAGCAAATCCAAATCCATCGGAACCCACCACAGCACCGGCGTGAATGATGCAGTTGTTACCAATGCGGCATCCATGATATATTTTTACACCGGGATACAGTGTTACGTTGTCACCTATCACAACATCATCGCCAATATAGACTTGAGGATATATTTGGCAGCCATTGCCCACTGTGGCACGCTCGCCAATATATGTAAATGCACCTACGAATGCATCATCGGCTACTTGTGCCGATAGCGCTATGTGGGTGGGCTCTTCAATACCGCTTTTTTGTCCGCGTGCTTGCTCCACAAGCTCTAAAAGGCGGGTAAGGCAAGTGTAGGGATCATCAACCTTGATGAGCGTAGGAGTAACGGGATGTTCGGGTACAAAATCACGACGCACAAGCGCAATGCTGGCTTGTGTGGTGTAAATATATTGTGTGTAAAGTGGATTTGACAAGAAAGTGAGTGTACCGGGTGTACCTTCTTCAATCTTCGAAAGATTGCTTACACACACCTTTGTGTCACCTACTATTTCGCCGCCAAGAAAGGCGGCAATTTGTTCTGCTGTAAATTGCATATCGTTATTAATTATATTTATAGTGCACAAAGGTCGCAAATATTTTTTACATATTTGTAAACAAGAAACGAAAAAAGATTAAAATGTTGGCTCTAATAGGTTGAGAAGCGGATGTTAAAAAAATACAATGAAAAAAGCCTTTGATTATTTGTTAAACAACAATAAATAATCTATCTTTGCCGAATGTATTAAAGTTTGATAACTAATTTCTGGCATCGTGATGTTGGATTAAAACAATAGATTATGAAATTATTGCAAACCAAACTCTCGCGATATGATGCACCCCAAATCGCTAAGGCAAAGGGCGTTTATCCTTATTTCCGCGAGATAACAAGCGACCAAGATACAGAGGTCAAGATTAATGGTAAAAAAGTGCTGATGTTTGGTTCTAATAGCTATTTAGGACTTACAAACCACCCTAAGATTAAGGAAGCTGCTATTAAGGCTACAAAGAAATATGGAACCGGTTGTGCCGGCTCACGTTTCTTGAAT
>JAFZDG010000122.1 GCA_017561285.1 Bacteroidaceae bacterium | reverse complement strand
GATCCTTGCCTCCATCTTCGTTAAAAGGGGGTTCCTTTTCACATGCAACAAACGATACAAATGCCAAAACGGCACATAGGTTTAATAGAAATTTTTTCATGTTTTATAGGTATTAATTGGTTTTGCGGGCTTAACACTATGCAAATTTAGGGACCAAAATAGAACAGCGGTTGAAAATAATCGTTATTTTTGCATAACATTTAGAAAATATATCATTACATTTGTATAACATTTTATATTAACTTATTGTTTATATGATTTTTAGCCATTATAACATTTTTTCCATCCCGCGTGCTGCGGTATTTATTCTTCTCGGCATCATTGCATCGGCATTTTACACAATCAATGCACAGCAATTATCATCGAGAACTATGAGCCAAAATATGGAAAAATTTTTAGAGTATCGCACCACCGACCGCGACACTGCACACATATATGCCGAACAAATTATTGCCGACCTTGACAGTACGATTATCGGAGAAGATGTCGCTATACTCTATGATTTCATGGCTGAGTACCTCGAAAGCTCTCTGCATCGATACGACCAAGCCCTCAACTACCGATTACTCGCCTTGTCGATATATGAGAAGATGAACAACACCCCCTGCATAACCCGCACCTATGCCCTATTGAGTCGCATATACCTACGCAACCGCGACTACCATAATGCATTCAGCTACAGCCTGAAGGCTCTTGAAGAAGGTCGTACTCTGGGCGATTCCACCACTGTACGCGAGGCATACTTGGCGATGGAGCAGGTCGACTATTTCTACAATCAAAAAAAGGAACGAGCCTTGGTATACAACAATCGTGTTGCCGAGAGTTACGACAGTCGCGAGCAGGCACATCAAACGGTGCGTGCTTTGAATAACCGTTTCAACTACGAACTCTCCTACGACGAGGTCAATGACATATTGGCTCGCTGCGAGAAAATATGCAATGAATATGGCTTCAACGACTTGTTATTAAATGTATATCTCAACGTAGCCATGCAAGAGTTTGTATTCAATAATCTCGACAAGACCGCGCTCTATTTGGAAAAATCCAAGTCATTGATTACCAACTTTAAAGAAGAGGGATATTACTACTCGGCATTAGGATTTTACTACCTTAATATTGGTAAAACCACCCAAGCCATCGATGCCCTGAAACGCTCAATAGAACTACTTAACAAGGGCGACTTCGACACCAAAAATGTCCACTCATACTTTCTACTACAAGATATATACTACAATCAAGGTCGCTTCCGTGAGGCTTACGAGGCACTCATGGCATTTGCCGAGACCTACACCCGCCAACACAACAGTCAGAATATTGTAGAGCTGTCGAAACTGATTAGCGACTTAGAAATAGAGCGAACCGAACAAGAACATCTGCGTCGCGAGGAAGAATATCAACGCCAAAAAGAGCACAACAGACTTATTACTATATTATATGCACTATCCATTATTGTGATATTGATAGTTATATTCTTAATCCAATCGCGCTATCGCCTTGAACGCCGCAACCGCGAGTTACAACGCGCCAAGACCGAACAAGAACTCAACCACAAAAATGAAATTATCAAGATACAAAAATTGCAACAATATCAAGAGCAGAACAATATAGACCAACTCACCGAGGAGCTTGCCAACATAGCACAATTGGGCAACAACCGCGAGATGCAGAACCAACTGCGACACATCATACGTCGACTACAAAGCAACACCAAGTTGGGCAACGGATGGGCCGAAGTGGAGATGACTCTCGCCGGAGGAAACAATATGTTCTATGAAAATCTACTACACGACTACCCCAACCTCTCGAAGAACGAGCGCAAGCTCTGCCTCTTCATCCATATGAAAATGTCGACCAAAGAGATTTCGGAAATTACGCACCAAAGTCCGGGCAGCATCAATGTAGCACGCTCGCGCTTACGTCAGAAGTTTGGCCTTACGGGCGACGATACCTCGTTGATAGCCTTTCTTGACCAATATAATACACAACAAGCTCCCAAGTAGAAGCCAACCAAGCACACATCACTCCTCTTTGGCTTTCACGACCAATATATCACGAAAAGAGGTTGTATAACAAGGCGACAGGTGCTCGCTATGAGCTTTCCACACATGGTGTCCTCCTTCAGCACCCAAGCGCAACACCTTACCTCCTACTTGCTTGTTGACACTATCCATTACCTGCATAAGACGATGATGCTTGTCGCGATCAACTGTATCAAAAAGGCTTAGCTGCACATTGCTACGGGGGATTATGTGTCCTAATATTACTCCGGCCTTTTTATAGGCTTCGCCTCTGCGAAACACCGACACAAGCGCCCGCCGCGCATATTGTAGCAACTCTATGGTACTATCGGATGCTACAGGTAGGGTATGCTGCATAGCACCCACATATCGTCCGGGACCACAACCACGTCCTTTTACAAACACCATTATCGAACTTGCCGCAGAGCCTTGCCTTCGCAGACGTTCGGCCGCTGTCGCTGTAAAATTGGCTACCGCCTCATACACATCATCAAAGGTTGTTACGGCCTGACCGAATGTGCGAGATACTGTTATCGACTGTCGCGCTGCCGGCAATTCGTCAACGGCATAGCACACCTCTCCTCGCAGCTCACGCCACGTACGCTCGCCTTCGATGGTATAGAGCCTTCGCACTCGTTCGCGCGACATATGCGTAAAATCCCAAGCGGTTGATATACCCTCTTCGATCAGTTTGGGAGCCAATCGCCTGCCTATACCCCACACATCGCCAATGGGGCATTCAATCAGTGCCATAGCGCACTGATCGGGGGTAACAAGGTGGCACACCCCCTTATAACGGGCTATTTTCTTGGCTCTATGCGAAGCTATCTTGGCCAGTGTCTTGGTATGTGCAATACCTATACTCACCGGTATGCCCACACAACGCATTACAGTATCGGCAATAGTACGAGCATAGGCCTCGGCGCCATAAGGCATATCTATCCCATCGAGCGAAAGGAATGCCTCATCGATACTATACACCTCCACTTCGGGCGAAAATTGCGATAGCACCGACATCACTCGCCGAGATATATCGCCATATAGAATGTGATTGGATGAAAAAATGGCTACTTGCTCACGCACAAAGAGGTCTCGCAACTCGAAAGCCGGTTGCCCCATACCTATGCCCAGAGCCTTTGCTTCGTTACTACGCGCTATCACACAACCATCATTACCACTCAGTACGACAACCGGACGGCCATTGAGTGCCGGATTGAACAGTCGCTCGCACGAAGCAAAAAAGTTGTTACAATCTACAAGGGCATACATATTATATATTACATACTCTTTATCACATACGACACAATACCCCATACTTGAAAGTTACTACCCTCTGTCACATGCAATGCGGGATATTGTGGGTTGGCCGGTTCGAGCCATATACCATCGGGACGTAATGAGATGCGTTTGAGGGTAAATTCGCCATCGACAAAACAGACAGCCACACTACCTTCACGAGGTGTAAGCGACTTATCGATAATGAGCAGATCGCCATCATCTATACCGCAATCGCGCATAGAGTCGCCGGCCACCCGCGCACAGAATGTCGAAGCCGGATGCCGTATCAATTCACGATTGAGATCAATACCTTCATCGATATGATCTTGTGCCGGAGAGGGAAATCCTGCCGGAACAGCCTCACTTAAAGTCGATACCGAAAAAGCCTCGATAGGATTGACAAGCCGAATATCTTTTACTTTTTCCATATATATATTTTCTCTATCGACAAAGATACAATCTACAACCGAAAAATAAAACAAAATAAAAGTTATTTCACCAACGAGCATTTGTATTATTTATACAAGACACTTATCTTTGTCATACTATTGTAACAAAAATTACCCATTTTTGTAACGTAAACACAACAACACATATGACTCCATACAGAATATTGGTTACAGACGATGAAGAGGATCTGTGCGAAATACTGAAGTTTAATCTCGAAGCCGAAGGATATATTGTAGATACCGCCCACTCGGCCGAGGAGGCTCTTACTCTCGACCTCAAAAACTACAATCTCATTGTACTCGATGTAATGATGGGCGAGATAAGTGGCTTTAAGATGGCATCTATCATACGGGGCAACGACCTTTTGAAGCACATACCTATCATCTTCCTCACAGCACGCGACTCCGAAAACGATATGCTCACCGGATTTAATATTGGCGGAGATGATTACATTTCCAAGCCATTTTCTATCCGAGAGGTACAAGCCCGCATAAAAGCCTTGTTACGCCGCACATCGCCCAACGAAGAGAATAGCAAAGATGAAATATTATACGAGACACTTCGCCTCGATCTGCGCAGCAAAAAATGCTACATAGACTCTTGCGAGCAAGCCCTCACCAAAAAGGAGTTTGAGATACTGCATCTACTGCTTAAAAACAACAATCAAGTATTCTCACGCGAGGAGATATTGACCTATGTGTGGAGCGATGAGGTATATGTATTGGATCGCACAATAGATGTGAACATTACACGCCTACGCAAGAAGATAGGTATATATGGCAAATGCATTGT
Organism: Bacteroidaceae bacterium; assembly: GCA_017561285.1. Classification (GTDB taxonomy): domain Bacteria; phylum Bacteroidota; class Bacteroidia; order Bacteroidales; family Barnesiellaceae_A; genus Barnesiella_A. The sequence goes on along the minus strand of JAFZDG010000122.1, from coordinate 12,338 downwards.
CACCCGACAAGGATATGGCTATTGTTTCGAAACCTAAAACAGACAATTATGTCGAGTCAAAAGAGCCATATACCATTCCAAAAAGGGTTGTTTCTTGTAATCAGCAGCCTTTTCATCATTTTTGTCGCCATAACAATGGCACTGCAATACTATCAAGAAAAAAACATACGGCTCAATAATCTCAATAGTCTGCTACAAGAATACAATCATCACGTAGCCAACAATTTAACTCAATATTTAAGCAACGACTCTACTGACAGCAAGCACACAAATACTCCACAAGCACTTGCATCCAATGCCTATCGCCTCACTATTATCTGTGCCGATGATGGCAGCGTACTGCTCGACAACAGTACAACACAGGTTATAAGCACACCCCATATAAACAGGCCTGAAATAAAAGCGGCTATAAACGGAGAGAAAAAGTGCTACTCGGTGCGATATTCCGAAACGCTGAAGCAAACCTACTTCTACGCGGCCTATCGTAAAGACAACTATATCATACGCACATCTATACCTTATGACGAAACCATCTCGCATATACTGCATGTCGATCCGCTATTTCGCTACATTCTCATAGCCATAGCAACAGGTTTTGTCATAGCCCTTTATATATACTGTCGTATGTTGGGACGATCCATCTCCAACCTCGATAAGTTGGCTCATTCGACATTAGAAAACAAGCCACTCGATAGCACAGAAGAGATTGCTACCGACCCATTGGGACATATTACACAGACATTGAGAAAAAACTACGAAGAGATACGCAAGGCTCGAGAAGCCCTTGCCATTGAAGAGGAAAAATTATTGGCACACATACAAACATCGCGCGAAGGTATAGCCATCTTTACCAGCGACAAAGAGATGATTGTATCAAACAATCTATTTATTCAATATGCCAATCACATTACAGACAACACCCTCGACAATAATCTGGAACTTGTTTTTACCGAGCCGGCATTACAAGAGATTATAGACCACGTTACACACACGCATTGCCCGGCAAGCGACAATTACTCAACAGCCGTAAAACAAATACGCATACAGAAAAACGGTGTAACATATATAGTAAGGGGTATTCTTTTTCACGACAACTCGTTCGAAATATCAATATACGATAATACCGAGCGAGAAAAAGAAGATCTTGTAAAAAAACAACTTACACAGAATATTGCCCACGAACTAAAAACCCCCGTAAGCAGCATAAGAGGATATCTCGAAACCATACTGACAACCGGCAATTTAGCTCCCGATAAGCAACAGCAATTTCTTGAGCGAAGTTTTGCACAAGCTCGCCGTTTATCCGATTTGCTCAACGATATATCTATGCTCAACCGCCTCGACGAGACATCAGATATATTCGACCGTCAAGAGATAGACCTATCGGCCATTATAACCGACAGCATTTCCGACTCAATAACCGACATAGAAGAGCGCTCTATGAAGATTGTCACACAAGGCATACACACCCCAATGCCTATAATGGGCAACCACTCATTGCTCTATTCAATCTTCCGCAACCTCATTGACAATGCTATTGCCTATGCCGGCAACAACACACAAATAACCATCAACTGCTATCGCTCAAACGACCTTCATTATTATATTTCTTTTGCCGATAACGGTCCGGGAGTAGAAGAGTCGCACCTCAACCGCCTGTTCGAGCGTTTCTATCGTGTCGACAAAGGTCGCTCACGTAAACTGGGTGGTACAGGATTGGGGCTTGCCATTGTCAAAAACGCCGTAAACTTCCATAACGGCGAAATTATGGCAAAAAATGCTCAAGGGGGAGGCCTTGATATATTATTCACGCTACGCAAATTGTAATAAGCCAATAATTAGGTACTATCTTGTTGTAAATAAGTACAAAATAACTTATGGCCAAAAAGAAAAACTTAAATATATTTTGTTTTTCATATTGTATATACTATTTTTGTTGCAAATTTTAACCATTTCTTATAACAACTAATCTTCACAACGCACATAACGTGCATATTATATGTTAATTATTGTAAGATTTAACATTGTTATAGGCATAACAACAAGGTAAAAGATATGACCGAAACATTAAACCAACTACTGAAAGCAAGCATCTTGAAGAATTGGGAGCACAAAGCTCTTTGCGATGCCGGTAAAAAAGCTCTTTCGTATGGCGAAATGGCCCAGAAAATTGCTCAATTGCATCTTGTACTTCAAGAAGCCGGCATTAAACCCCAAGATAAAATAGCACTTTGTGGTCGCAACTCGGCCAATTGGTCAATTGCGTTTCTTGCATCGATGACATATGGTGCCGTTCCTGTACCCATCCTCAACGACTTCAAAGCCGACAGTATTCACAATATTGTCAACCACTCCGATTCTCGTATTTTGTGGGCCGATGATGCTACACTCAATGCCATTTCTCTCAACGAGATGAGCGCATTGGAAGTCGTTGTAAATCTTAACGACTTCACTATAGCTTATAGCAAAGATGCCCATATTGCCGAATATTATAAAAATATTGAGCAACATTTTAAGGCAAAGTATCCCAACGGATTTAGCAAAGATGATGTTATCGTTCACGATGAGCAACCCGACGAAATAGCCCTTATCAACTACACATCCGGCTCAACCGGTTTCTCAAAAGGTGTAATACTCCCCTATCGAGCCTTGTGGTCGAACGTACGTTTTGCCATCGACAACATCCATTACCTCAAAGCCGATGATGGTATGATTAATATGTTGCCTCTTGCACATATGTATGGTCTTGCCATCGAAATGCTATTCCCTTTGTGCAAAGGTTGTTATGTATATTTCTTGGGCAAAACGCCTTCACCCAAAATTCTGATGGCGGCATTTGCCGAGGTACAACCCAAGCTCATTATCGCCGTACCCCTCATTCTCGAGAAAATCATACGTTCAAAGGTACTTCCCGTACTGCAAAAACCACTTCTCAAGGTATTGATGCACATACCCGGCATCAACAACCTCATCCTCTCGAAAGTACGCAAACAACTTATAAACGCCTTTGGTGGCAAATTGGAGATGATTGTATTGGGTGGAGCTGCCCTCAATGGCGAGATTGAAGATCTCCTACGCCGTATGAGATTCCCCTACACCGTAGGTTACGGTATGACCGAATGTGCGCCTCTCATTGCCTATGCACCCTGGTACGAAATACGCAAAGCTTCGTGCGGAAAGATTGTTGACCGTATGGAATCGCGCATTGTACCGCTACACGAAGGTGATGAGGTAGGTGAATTGTGGGTACGTGGCACAAATACGATGTTGGGCTACTATAAAAACCAAGAGGCTACCGACTCGACCTTCAAAGATGGCTGGATGAACACCGGCGACCTATGTGTATTTGATAAAGATGGTTTCCTCTATATCAAAGGTCGCAATAAAAACCTCATTCTCGGCCCATCGGGACAAAACATCTATCCCGAGGAGATTGAAGAAAAAATAAATAATATGCCTTACGTTGCCGAGTCGCTTGTGGTTGATCGCAAGGGCCAATTGGTAGCCCTTATCTACCCCGACTTTGAGAAAGGTAAACAAGACGGACTCAGTGCCGAAGAGGTGAAGAAAATTGTCGTTGAGAACCGCAATGAACTCAACAAACAATTGCCTGCATACTCTCGCATCATTGAGATAGAGCTTCGCGAAGAGGAGTTTGAAAAAACACCCAAACGCAGCATACGCCGCTTTATGTACAAGTAATCATTGTACAACGCTCTATATTCTTTCGTTGGAGCGAACATTCAAAAAAAATTAGGAATAGAATAAGATGCAACTATCAATTGGTGGTTGCATCTTATTCTATTATTATACCCTTTCATACCATTTTTTTTACTAATTTTGCAAAATTAAATTGAATGCACTATGGAATTACTCAAACAACGTATATTGCGTGACGGAAAAAGCCTATCGGAAGGAGTTTTGAAGGTCGATAGTTTCATCAACCACCAACTTGACTGCCAACTACTTATGTGCATAGGAGTAGAGTTTGCCCGCCGTTTCGCCTACACACGTGCCACCAAGATACTCACGATAGAGGCCAGTGGCATAGCACCGGCTGTAATGGCAGGTTATTGCATGGGTATTCCGGTTATCTACGCAAAGAAAGCACAACCTTGCACCATGCCCGACGCTCTGCACAGCCACGTACATTCGTTTACCAAGAATAAGGACTACGACATAGTAGTAAGCCGCGAGTACATCAAGCCTACCGACCGAGTGTTGTGCATAGACGATTTCTTGGCCTATGGAAGTGCCGCTAATGCATTGATAGACATTGTAGAACAAGCCCAAGCTACAATAGTGGGTATGGGATTTGTCATCGAGAAGGTATTTCAGCATGGCTATGATACCCTTCGCAACAAAGGCTTTCAAATAGAATCGTTGGCCCGTATCGAAGAGCTTAGCGATGGAAAGATTAAATTCTGCGACTGATAACAAAGTTGAATAAACACTAAATAACTTATTATAACAAGTTGTATATCAATTTTACCCTATCTTTGCAAATTGATGAGAAGTAGCGTATTAGTCATATTATTAGCCCTCACTTGCATAGTGGGTTGGGCGCAGGCACCAACCAATTTTTCGCCCTCTTTGGCGCAAAAACAAACCGCTCTACCCAAAACGCAAGCAGACAGCGTGCCCAAACCCGAGCCTACAGCTTGGCGCGACATACTACCTTTGGGCGAACGATATAATGTACCCTTTGACACTCTACTGCTCAACTTCTATCGCACCGACTTGGCCAATGCCCATTCACTCTCATACTCTACAACCGGCAATTTAGGTTCTCCCGGCTTCAACAACATCTATTTTGAACGCCCCGAGAGCGACTTGTTTTTCTTTAAAGAACCCTTTCACCATTGGATGCGTAATCCTGCCAATTTCGAATGGTATAATACTCGAATACCCTATACGCAAATAGCATACCACACAGCCGGAACACCTGAAACCGGACAAGATAATCTCTCGGCAACTTTCTCGGCCAACGTCAATAAACAAATAGAGGTGGGCGGTGGAATAAATCTTGTTACCGGCAAGGGACAATATAACCACCAAGCCGATCAAGAGTTCTCATATCGCCTGTTTACCAGTTATATAGGCGAACAGTATCAGATACAAGCCGCATTCAATCACTACGACTATGTAGCGGCCGAAAACGGCGGTATCACCAATGACGACTTTATTCTCGATCCGGCATCGGTGCAAGGTGGCGATAAAAAAGTTGATGCCCGTACCATCCCCACCAATCTCACATCGGCATTCTCTCATATGATAGGTCACGATTTATACGTTACCCATCGATACAATCTCGGATACTACAAAGAGGTGAAAGAGTCGGAAGAAGACACGACCTATATCGAAGAGTTTGTACCGGTATCGAGCATTGTACACACACTCACATACGAGGGGGCATCGCACCGATTTGTCAACAAGTCGGCATCGGAAGACCAGGCGTTCTTTCGCAACACCTACTTGAGCAACGATGGTACCAACGAATTGTCGAGCTATTGGGCTGTAGCCAATACGCTGGGTATGACAGTGCATGAGGGACTAAGTAAATATTTCCCTATGGGATTGGGTGTATATGCCACTTACGAAATACGAGGCTACGACCAAGTTGTAGATACATTTGCCCCCGGCACACAAGTTTCGCCCAATCTCACACCCATACCCAACTATCCTATTGCAGCCCACACCACACAACACGCTTTGTGGTTAGGCGGACAGCTGTGGAAACGTCAAGGTGCATGGCTTACATATGAGGCCAATGCTCGAGTAGGACTTGTTGATGCTGTATTGGGCGACATTGATATTACCGGCCGCATCGGAACCAAAATCCCCCTTTGGAACGACTCGTTGAGCATACAAGGCAATGTACTCTTTAAGAACACAACCCCATCATACTTCTACAAGCAGTATATTTCCAATCACTTTATCTGGGACAATGACTTTGGCAAAATACGCCGCCTGCGTGTAGGTGGAGAGATTTCATTCCCCAAGACCGGTACGTACATCCATGCAGGCCTGGAGAATGTACAGAACTATATATACTTTGGCAAAGAGTGCCTACCTATGCAAGAGAGTAGCAATATACAAGTTATCAGCGCTACTATCAAACAAAATTTCAAGGTAAGCATCTTCCATCTCGACTTGGAAGGCACCTACCAGCACTCAACCAACCAACAGGTATTGCCACTGCCCACATTCAGTGCTTACGGCAATTTCTATCTACTATTTCCCATCGCCAAGGTACTCCACGTACAGTTAGGAGTTGATTGCAATTGGTACTCGGCATTCAAAGCACCTGCCTACCAGCCGGCACTCATCACGCGATATAACCAGGACGAAATAGAGATTGGTAACTATCCGTTTATGAACGTATATCTAAATGCCAAACTCAAGAAGGCTCGTTTCTACATTATGTATTCACACTTCAATCAAGGATTGTTCGGAGGAAACAACTATTTCTCTATCCCCCACTATCCGCTCAATCCGGCGTTATTGCAGTTGGGTGTATCGGTAGATTTTGCCAACTAAACCACATAGTATGAATAGAGGAGGTAACAAAACAACATTTTTTGTTGTGATATGCACTATAATAGTTCTTATAGCCATATCACTCGTTGGTGTATATATACAACGAAGCACCACCTTTACAGACTATCCTGAGATTGCATCACGCGGATATATCAATGCCGGCATCCTTCGCTCTCCTATATCATACCACGCCGAAGGTGATAGTATATATGGTTTTGACTACGAATTGCTACAAATGCTAAGCAAACACTCGGGATTGAAAATTGTAACACATCCCGAGACAAGCTTTACCCATAGTCTAAAATTGCTCGACAACCACACATACGACATCATAGCCTGCCAGATACCTGCGACAAACGAAAACAAGCAAGAGCATATCTTTACAAGGCCTATATCACTCGGCAAGCAAGTGCTTGTACAACGCACCGACTCAAGCAACCAAGTAACGATACGTAACCAGATAGCTTTGGGCGGATGCACCCTACACATCACACACAACGCCCCCACTCGCTTACGCATCGAAAATCTTTCGCACGAGATAGGCGATACCATATACATATGCAACAAACACAACTATGGAACAGACAGTCTCATTACTCTTGTTGCAAATGGCGAGATAGACTACGCCGTATGCGATGAGTCAAGTGCCATTGTATATGCCCGCCCATACAATAATATAGACTATAACACCGATATCAGCTTCACACAGTTGAGGTCTTGGATGTTACACCCCAAGAGCGTTGTATTGAACGACAGCATAAACAAATGGCTTGCCGAGATACAAAAAACCGAAGAATACCGATTGCTATACACTCGATATTTCGGGACAAGCAGTTACGACAAGTTCATACGCATCAACACATGGAGCGACAGCACAACAATAAGCAATGAGTAAATATATTGAACACGACGGAACAATAGTAGCACAAATCTCGCCACATAAATATAGGGTAAAGATTGTGCAACAATCGGCCTGCAGCACTTGTAAGGCCGCCTCGCTATGTACCGTTGCCGAAAGCAAAGAGAAGATTGTAGAGGCCATAGCCATCGACAACACTCATACCGTAGGCGATGTCGTGGTAATATATGGAAAACTGAGTATGGGATACAAAGCCCTATTTATGGCTATGATAATACCTTTACTATTGGCTTTGGCAACCCTGATAATCGTATCGCAACTCACCCCCAACGAGATTGTTTCCGGAGTTGCATCATTGGCCATACTCGTACCCTATTACACCATACTATGGCTTATGCGTGGTAAGATAAAGCAAATATTTAATTTCTACATAAGACATAAAATATAATACTATAAATAACATACATAAATATGAATATCATCACAATATCAATTCTTTCGCTTGCTATTATCGGAGCCGTTGCTGCACTGATTCTCTATATCATTGCGCAACGATTTAAGGTAGAAGAAGACCCTCGCATAGATGAAGTAGAGAAGACTCTGCCGGGTGCTAATTGCGGTGGATGTGGTAAAGCCGGATGCCGTAACTTTGCCGAATCGTGCGTAAAAGCAACCTCGCTCGAAGGAATGCTATGCCCGGTTGGAGGCAACAAGGTAATGCAACAAATAGCTACCATATTGGGCAAGGAGGCACATGAGGCCGAAGCTCGTGTAGCAGTGGTACGTTGCAACGGTTCGTGCCAACACCGCCCCAACACCAATATATACGAAGGTGCTGCCAATTGCGCCATCGTTCATAGTCTATATGCAGGCAGTACCGGATGTGCATACGGCTGTCTGGGTTGCGGCGACTGTGTATCGGTGTGTAGTCTGGGTGCTATCTCCATCAATCCCGAGACACACCTTCCGGAAGTAGATATTGATATTTGCGGCGGTTGTGGCGCGTGCTCACGTGCCTGTCCTCGCAACATTATAGAGGTACGCAAAAAAGGAGCTAAAGGTCGTGGTGTATATGTAAGTTGTGTAAACAAAGACAAGGGAGGTGTTGCACGCAAAGCTTGCGAAGTTGCTTGTATCGGCTGTGGCAAATGTGCCAAAGAGTGTAAGTTCGATGCCATTACCATCGCCAACAACCTCTCATACATAGATAGCGACAAATGTAAGATGTGCCGCAAATGTGTAGATGTATGTCCTACCGGAGCTATTCTTGCCGTTAATTTTCCTCCCAAGAAGGTTGTTGAGACACATACACCTCAATCAACCGAACAACCTTTGCAAGTGGACAACAACTAAGCCCCCCAAAAGAGTATGAAAACATTCAAAATAGGTGGAGTTCATCCCCGAGAAAACAAACTTACAGCCGGATGTGCTATTACGCCGGCCCCTCTACCCCAACAAGTGGTCGTCACGCTCTCACAACACATAGGAGCACCGGCGCAATGCGTGGTGGCTAAAGGAGATACCGTAAAAGTGGGTACTTTGCTCGCCCAAGCCAACGGCTTTGTATCGGCCAATATTCACTCGCCCGTATCGGGTGTCGTAACCAAAATAGATACGATAACCGATGGCACAGGCTATCAAAAACCCGCTATATTTATCACAGCCGAAGGTGACGTGTGGGAAGAGAGCATAGACCGTATCGAAACGCTTATAACCACTTGCGACCTGGATGCCCAAGCCATTATCGAAAAGATAGACCAAATGGGTATTGTGGGTATCGGAGGTGCAACATTCCCCACCAAAGTCAAACTGATGCCTCCTCCTAATATGAAGCCCGAGGTATTGATTATCAATGCTGTTGAATGCGAACCATACCTCACCAACGACCACGCTCTGATGTTGGCAAAAGCCGATGAGATAATAGTGGGTATAGAGATATTGATGAAGGCTATAAACGTTCATCACACCTACATAGGTATTGAGGAGAACAAACCCGATGCAATAGAATTGCTGAAACAAAAAACAGCGCATCGCAATGACATAGAAGTTGTACGCCTGCAATGTCGCTATCCTCAAGGTGGTGAAAAACAACTGATAGATGCTGTAATAGGCCGTCAGGTGGCAAGTGGAGCACTACCCGTATCGACCGGAGCTATTGTGCAAAACGTAGCGACGGCCTATGCCATATACGAGGCTGTTCAGAAAAACAAGCCCCTTATTGAGCGCGTTGTTACCGTTACCGGCAAATCGCTCACTCGTCCGGGCAACTACCTGGCTCGTATGGGTATGCCCATATCGCAACTCATAGAGGCAGCCGGAGGCCTACCCGATGATACCGGAAAGATAGTACTCGGAGGCCCTATGATGGGTAAAGCAACAGCCAATCTCGATACCCCTACAGGCAAAGGCACTTCGGGCATACTGGTTATACCCGACACCGAAGCACACCGCCAAGAGCCATCGCCCTGCATACGCTGTGCAAAGTGCGTAGCAGCATGCCCTATGGGACTTGAGCCCTATTTGCTCTCGAAATTGGTAGCCAAAAGCGACCTGGAAACCGCCGAAGATCGCCGCATATACGATTGCATAGAGTGCGGTTGCTGTTCATATTCTTGCCCGGCACACCGCCCGTTGTTAGACTATATAAGATTAGGCAAAGGTCGTGTAATGGCCATTATGCGAGCTCGTGCAGCCGAGAAAAAATAACCAAACATCATAACACAATATAGAAAAAATGAACAAATTAGTAGTTTCGCCTTCACCGCACGCACACAGTGGTCTATCGACCGCTCAATGTATGTATGGCGTACTGATAGCACTCATACCGGCATTTCTTGTCTCAATATACTTTTTTGGCATCAATGCCCTATTGGTAACAGCTACATCGGTGGCAGCGTGTGTATTATTCGAATACCTCATTCAAAAGTATCTGCTCAAGGGAGCACTCACCATCACCGATGGAACAGCCGTACTCACCGGCGTATTATTAGCATTCAACCTCCCATCCAATATACCCTTATGGATCGTAATTGTAGGAGCATTATTTGCCATAGGTATAGGCAAGATGTCGTTTGGAGGATTGGGCAACAACATCTTTAACCCCGCATTGGCAGGCCGTATATTTCTGCTCATTTCATTCCCTCAACAAATGACCACATGGCCGCAACCATCGCCCTGGGGCGCCGGTGTAGATGGTATAACCGGCCCCACCACCCTCAACATTCTCAAACAGGGTAATGTCGAAGAGATTGCCAACATAGATGTTATCAACGCTCTTATTGGTAACTACGGAGGTAGTTTTGGAGAGGTCAGTGCCATAGCCCTCATCATAGGTTTCATTTACCTTATTTGGCGCAATATCATCACATGGCATATACCGGTTTCAATCATTCTCACCGTATTCCTCTTCTCTATGGCCGTAAGCATCAATCATGGGTTGGAATACGCACTCATATTCAGCGAATTGCAAATTTTCTCGGGCGGTCTGCTTTTGGGTGCTATCTTTATGGCCACCGACTATGTAACCTCGCCAATGACACCGGGCGGTATGATTTTGTATGGCGTACTCATTGGTATCATTACCGTAGTAATACGCCTGTGGGGAGCCTATCCCGAAGGCCTCTCTTTTGCCATATTTATCATGAACGGTGCAACACCACTCATCAACAAGTATATGAAACCTAAAAGATTTGGGGAGGTAGTGAAACATGGCTAAGATAAAATCGAGTATGATCAATATGATTGTGGTACTCACTACAATCACAGCCGCCGTAGGAGCTATATTGGGCGGAGTATATAAAATAACCGAAGCCCCCATAGCCCAAGCCAATGCACGCGCCCAAGAGGAGGCCATACGCATTGTTGCCCCCGACTTCGACAACAATCCTATTGCCGAGAGCGATACCATTGAGAGCAACGGACAAAAGTTTGTAATCTATCCGGCCCGCAAAGAGGGGCAAACCGTAGGAGCCGCAGTCAAAGCATCGAGTCGCAACGGATTCAATGGAGAGATAGTAATCATTGTAGGTTTTGAACAAGATGGAACCATACGTCAATACCGCGTATTGAGCCATGCCGAGACACCCGGATTGGGTGCAAAGATGGAGCAATGGTTCCGCACCGACAAAAACAAACAAAGTATCTTGGGATTACACCCCGCCAAAGTCAATCTCACCGTAAGTAAAGATGGTGGCGATGTTGATGCCATCACTGCATCTACCATCACATCGCGAGCTTTCCTCGAGGCAGTAAGCAATGCTTACAAAGCCTACACAGACCAACCCATAGATGCCCTATCGGGAAGCTCTCGCATACAAGAAGACCACGCATCGCACACATATAATATAAATATAGACGCACAACCGGAGCATAACCACAAAGCCGATAGTGCCACCACACAGACACACGTAGAAGAGGAGGCTGCAAAATGAATAAACTCAAAATAATACTCAATGGTATCATTACCGAAAATCCCACGTTTGTATTGCTGCTGGGTATGTGTCCCACGCTGGGAACAACCTCATCGGCCCTCAATGGTATGAGTATGGGATTGGCTACGATGTTTGTACTGATGTGCAGCAATGTAGTAATATCGAGCATCAAAGATTTCATACCCGACAAAGTGCGCATTCCGGCATTTGTGGTTGTTATTGCAGCCTTTGTTACCGTATTGCAACTCTGTATGCAAGCCTTTCTTCCGGCACTGTACCAAAGTTTGGGACTCTTTATACCCCTCATCGTGGTCAACTGCATCATTCTTGGACGCGCCGAAGCCTTTGCAGCCAAAAACAACCCATTCGACTCACTACTCGATGGCGTGGGTATTGGATTGGGATTTACCTTAGGCCTCACATTGTTGGGAGCCACACGCGAGCTATTAGGCACAGGTCGCATATTCAACCTTACCATCTTCCCCGAGGAGTATGGCGCACTGGCCTTC
>JAFZDG010000012.1 GCA_017561285.1 Bacteroidaceae bacterium | reverse complement strand
GTTGGTCTTTTGATGATAGAACCCATAACAAAGATTCCATTCGATGATTTTTCCGAGTCTATTCCGGCTTTTGTTTGTATGGTAATGATGCCGCTTACTTATTCAATTTCCAATGGTATATTACTCGGAATGATTACCTACGTATTGATGAACATCGTGTGTGGTAATTTTAAGAAAATCACATCTGTTATGTATATTTTAACAGTGCTGTTTATTCTCAAATTTATTTTTATTTGATTCATTTCGATGAATATTTGAATACTTGGATTTTATTTTTCTTTCTAAAAGAGATTATAAGTTTGTTTTTCTGATTAAATAGGTGTATATTTGTAGCTGTTTGATAGCATGTTTATAAGTGCTTGTATATTGCTATAATTTTAATACCATATTATATTATGAATCCAAACAAACTTAAAACGGCTTTCTGTGCAGTTGCCATTTTACTTATTCATTCTTTTTCGGCTTCTGCACAAAAGTATCTCAACAATCCGTTGCCTGAGGCCTGGCGTACCGACTCTCTATTGTCATCTGTTTCGCCTGCCGATGACTATTGGTGGCAAACTTTTGGCGACACTTGTCTCACAACTCTTATCGAAGAAGCGGTTGCCAATAACTACGACCTGATGGCTGCTGCTAAGCGTGTGCAAGTTGCCAAGTCTATGTACAATAGTGCATTAGCCGGATATTCTCCCGTTATCGGGCTCAATGCCGACTGGGTAAACAATCAAACAAGTGGAAACCTCGCGGCGGCTTCGGCCGATCCTACGCTCTCGCGCTATCTCCAAGCCGACCTGTCGGTGAGTTGGGAGATTGACCTGTTTGGCAAAATATATTTTCGCGCCAAGGAAGGCAAAGAGCAATACAACGCATCGAAAGAGGAGTACAATGCTGCTATGATTTCTCTTTGTTCACAGTTGGCATCCAATTATATATCACTCCGTACCTATCAAGCCCAAAAGATTGTTGCCGAGAACAATATCCTCTCGCAGATGGCCATCCTCTCTATTACCGAGACTCGTTTCAATACCGGACTTGCATCGGCGCTTGATGTGGCACAAGCCAAGACCGTATATCTCGGTACTCGGGCTTCTATACCTCAACTCGAAGCCGCTATCGACAACCAGATAAATATCATCGCAGTACTGCTTGGTAAGTATCCCAACGAAATTTACAACCGTTTGGTAACTCCTTGTGAGCAAGTCGATTTTATGCAAATAGTTAGCGTTGGTATTCCATACGACCTCCTGCGTCGTCGTCCCGATATTCGTCAAGCCGAGTATAACATTGCAGCACAAGCGGCTGCTGTAGGCATTGCCGTAACCGATTTTCTTCCATCTCTTTCGCTCAATGGTAGTATCGGATATGCCTCGCACGATCCTGCTGAATTCTTCGACAATGCAAGTTTGGCTTTCAATATTACACCCTCTTTCCGTTGGACTCTATTCAATGGTACCGAGCGCATTCAGGCTCACAACGCTGCCAAAGCGCAAATGCAAGCTACGGTCGATAACTACAATAGCACTGTATTATTGGCTGTGCAAGAAGTAGAGACTGCTATGTCAGCATACAAAAACGCAGTGAAACAATTGGTTTTCTTGCGCGAACTCGTCAATCAAGGACAAATCACACTCGACCTCTCTATCGACCTCTATAAGAACGGTCTGGTCGATTTCCAAACCGTTCTTGATGCCCAACGTCAGGCTCTCTCTTACCAAAACACACTCGAAGAGACTCGTGGATCTTCAGCTCAAGCATTAGTCAAACTTTACCAAGCACTCGGTGGTGGTTGGTCATATAACAATCAGTAATAATCTCTTAAACGCATATAGTTATGAACAATCGTATTATCTTTTCTCTATTGCTCTCTGCCACCATCTGGGTGGGTTGTCAAAACAAAGAGAATAATGTTGTAGCTCCGGCTGCACCCAATATTACAGTAGCCACCGCCATTCAAGACTCGGTTACACTCTATGCTTCTTATCCCGGCTATCTCGAGGCAAAAGATGTTGTTGACCTCATTGCGCGTGTGCCCGGTTTCCAAGTTGCTTCCAATTACGTTGCCGGACAACCCGTTGCCAAGGGCGATACGCTTTTTATCATTGAGCCCACTCAATATCAAGATGCTGTTCAGCAAGCCGAGGCTAATTTGGCTACTTGTAAGGCCGAGTTGTACTATGCCGAAAACAACTACAGCCGAATGAAAGATGTTGCCAATACAAATGCTATCAGTGAAATCGATTACATCAAGTCTGAGGCTGCCTATTACAAAGCAGAGGCTGCTGTAATGAATGCCGAAGCGGCTCTGAAAACTGCTCGTACCAATCTCAGCTACTGTTATATCACTGCTCCTTTCTCGGGCCGTCCCAATACCTCGAAATATGGCGATGGCGACTATGTAAATGCCTCTTCTTATATGGCTACTATCTATCAAGATAACAAGCTATATGCCTATTTCAGCATTGACGATGCCCAATATATGAAGCTCGTTCAAAACCTCAAAAATAGCAAAACTTCTCTCGGTCGTGATGCTGTGAGATTCTCCTTCAGCGAGCCTTTGCCTCACGAGTACAAAGGTTATATCGACTATGTTGCGCCCAACATCGACCTCTCAACCGGTACTTTGCGCATTCGTGTCGTGGTGGATAATCCATACAACGAGCTCAAGCATGGTATGTACACAACCGTACATATGCCCTATACCCGTAGCGAGAAAGTTGTGATGGTACGCGATGCCTCTATCGGAACCGACCAAGTGGGTAAGTATCTTTATGTTGTCAACGACTCCAATCGTGTAGAGATGCGTCACATTGAAATAGGCGAGCTTTATAACGATTCGTTGCGAATTGTTTATAAAGGTGTAAATCCCGGCGAAAAGTATGTGTCGCTGGCCCTGCAAAAGGTTCATGAGGGTATGATTATCAATCCCGTAGAGTAAGTTTTATCCTATTACCTAATTTATAGAAGTGTTCTATAACAAATTATGATATAGTATGTTATCTAAGTTTTTTGTTAAGCATCCCATTTTTGCTACCGTATTGGCATTGGTAATGGTCTTGGCAGGTGGTATTACACTCTTCACATTACCCATTGCACAGTACCCCGATATTACTCCGCCTACCGTTCAGGTTACTGCTATATATCCCGGTGCCGATGCCGAAACTATTGCCGAAACGGTTGGCGTACCCATCGAGCAACAAGTAAATGGTGTCGATGGTATGATATATATGAGTTCGACCTCTTCTTCTACCGGTCAATATACCCTTACCGTTACCTTTGAGGTAGGTACCGACATCGATATGGCTACCGTTTTGGTGCAAAATCGTGTTAGCACTGCGCAAAACTCTCTCCCTCAGTCGGTTATTGAACAAGGTGTGACTACTAAGAAGCAATCTACGAGCATCGTTATGTTCTTGGCTCTCAACTCCGATCAGGAAGAGTACGATGGCTTGTATCTATCCAACTATGCCAACCTGAAGGTTATCGATGAGCTTTCTCGTCTGCCGGGTGTGGGTAGTGTTACTGTCTTTGGTGCCGATAACTATAGTATGCGCGTCTGGCTCAAGCCCGAACTGATGCGTATGCGCGGGGTTACTGCTGCCGAAGTTTACAATGCCATTGCTTCGCAAAACATCGTTGCTCCTGCCGGTAGTGTAGGTCAGCAGCCTACAGCTTCGCCCGAGGCGTTCCAATTTACCCTCAAAACAGAAGGTATGATGAACGATGTGTCGCAATTTAGCGATATCATCATTCGTGCCGATGGCCAGGGCGGATACTTGCGTCTTAAAGACGTTGCCACCATCGAGTTGGGTAGTGCTTCGTACAACGTATCGGCCAAACTCAACGGTAAGGAGGCTGCCGCTATAGGTATCTATCAGTTGCCCGGTTCTAATGCTCTCGATGTAGCGCAAGGGGTACGTGCCAAGATGGACGAACTTCAACAATACTTCCCCGAGGGTGTTACTTATGACGTGGTACTCGATACGACCGAATTTGTTACAGCATCTATCGAAGAGGTACTCATCACTTTTGTCGAAACCACTCTCATCGTTATGCTCGTTATTCTGCTTTTCTTGCAGAATTTCCGCGCCGTAATCATCCCATCGCTCACTATTCCCGTTTCGCTCATTGCCACCTTTGCCGTAATGCAAGTCTTGGGCTTCTCTATCAACACGCTCACGCTCTTTGGTTTGGTTTTGGCCATTGCTATTGTGGTCGATGATGCCATCGTAGTGGTAGAAAATGCTACGCGTCTGCTCGATACGGGACGATATACTCGTCAAGAGGCGGTTATTTCGGCTATGGAAGAAATTACTGGCCCCGTTATTGGTGTGGTTCTTGTATTACTTTCGGTTTTCATCCCCACGGCTTTCATTGGTGGTGTTACGGGTGTACTATACAAGCAATTTGCCCTCACCATTGCTGTGGCTACCATATTCAGTGGTCTCAACTCGCTCACACTCACTCCCGCACTATGTGCCTTGTTCTTGCAACCTACTCGCGAAACAAAATTCTGCGTTTATCGTTGGTTTAACAAAGGATTCGATGTAACATTGGCAGGCTATGTAAATATCATTACAGCAATGATTAAGAAGCCTGTTATGGCTATGTTGGTTTTCTTGGTTCTCTCTATAGGTGCATTCTACGGTTTTATGAAGTGGCCCTCTTCGTTCATTCCGGCCGAAGATTTGGGTTATGTCATTACATCGGTACAATTGCCCAACGCCTCTGCTTTTGATCGTACGGCCGAAGTGACCGAGCGTATGCAAAAGACCATTTCACAATATCCTGAGGTCGAAAATGTGCTTGTCATCAACGGCTTCTCTACTCTCTTCGGCTCACAATCGTCCAATATGGGTACTTTCTTCGTTGTACTCAAGCATTGGCACGAACGCCCCGGTGCAGAGCATAGTGCCGATGCTGTTGTGGCTCGTATCAATCGCGATGCTGCGGCTATCGAAGAAGCCATCATTTTTGCTGTCAATCCTCCGGCTATTCAAGGTCTGGGTAATACAGGCGGTATGGAGTGGCAACTCGAAGATATCAACAACCAGGGTGTGATGGGCATTGAACAAGCCTTGCAATCGTTGCGTGCCGGGCTCAAAGAATACGATGCTTTGGGTTCTCTCACATCATTCTTCGAAGGTGCAACTCCTCAATATTTCATTGAGTTCGATCGCAGTCGTGTCGAGTTGATGGGAGTCAATATCAAGGATGTTTTCCAAGCGCTCTCGTTCCAAATGGGTGCAAGTTACGTCAACGACTTTACCGACTTTGGTCGTGTATATCAAGTAAAGATTAGTGCCGATGCCGAGGCTCGTGCCAATATTGAGGACGTACTCAAACTCAGTGTCAAGAACAACCAGGGACTGATGGTACCCTTTGCCGCATTTACTAATATCAAGTCGGTAATGGGACAAAACCTCGTTACACGTTACAATATGTATCCTTCGGCTTCTATCACCTGTTTGCCGGCCGAAAATGCAAGCTCGGCGCAAGTTATCAAGCAGACCGAGGAGCTTGTCAGCAAGCAATTGGGTAACAACTATGCACTCAGTTGGACCGGTATGGCTCAACAAGAGAAAGAGTCCGGCTCTTCAGTTACCATCATCTTTGCTCTGGCTATTGTATTGGTTGTATTTGTGTTGGCTGCCCAATACGAAAGTTGGACCGATCCTATCGCTGTAATCCTATCTATGCCTACCGCTATTTTGGGTACAGTCTTGGGTTGTTGGATTATGAATGAGTCTATCAGTATCTATACCCAGATTGGTGTCATTCTGCTCATTGCACTCTCGGCCAAAAATGCCATTCTCATTGTCGAGTTTGCCCGCGACTACCGCAAAGAAGGTATGCCCATCAAGGATGCTGCCATTGAAGCCGGCCGCCTCCGCTTGCGTCCCATCCTCATGACCTCGTTTGCATTCGTTATCGGTGTATTACCTCTATTGTTTGCTTCGGGAGCAGGAGCCGCCAGCCGCATATCGTTGGGTGCTGCTGTAGTCTTTGGTATGCTGGTCAACACCATTTTAGGTACTATGTTTGTCCCCAATTTCTGGGTTATGATGCAATCTTTCCAAGAGAAATATCTCAAAGGTATGTTCTCCGACAAGAAACCTCATAATACCGATACTGACGACAAATAATATATCATTTCATTTTATTGCCGAGGAGGCTGTGTCGATATTCTGGCATAGCCTCCTCTTTTTGAGTTTTGATGTGATTACCTTATTTTCACAACCAAAAGCTGTCTGCTTGCTTTTTATCAAATATTAAAAAATCCGATTCATATCCATTTATTATCTCTTTGCTCTTCTTTATCCCTCTTTTTATGACTACATTTGTGTGGTAAATCAATAGCGAAATCAATAAACCATTAAATACATATTATGAAATCAAAACTATTACTTTGCTGTGCCTTTGTTATGCTCTTCGTGAGTCGCATTTCGGCACAAGATGCCCCCGTTTGGCATTTGGCTACCGACTGCCATCAGTACATTCCCATCGAACAGGTAGAGTGTATGCTCTTTGTTGACGACAGCAACCTTTATTCTGTCCTCAAAACAAATGGTGAAATCGTATCGGATATACGTTTTGTATATTTCCGCAATGTTCCCCTTGCCGTAGAGTCTCTTCAAGACGATGCTATCGATGTTTCACTCTTCCCCAATCCCGTTGTTTCGGATATTTATCTCAGAGGTATTAAAGACAATGCTTTGGTTCAAGTTCTATCGCTCGATGGTGCTTTGATTCTTCAAGCCGAAGTTGCGCCTGCCGAGGCTCGCATCAACGTAGCTTCTTTGCCCGCCGGTGCATATCTCCTCAAGGTTAATAATACTGTTGTCAAATTTATCAAAAAGTAATCTCCAATGAAAAAGATATTTACAATACTTGCTTTGGCATTAGCGATTCTCATTCCGGCACAAGCACAGTTGTCGCCCGTAGCCCAATCTATCAATACCGGCTCTGAGCGTAAAATGGTGCGTCGCGCACAAGCCAATACCGATATCACTCTCAACGATCTTGTTGGTACCTATGAGGTGGCTGCCGAGAGTGCTTTTCAAGGCTATCCCGACGAGCAATGGCAACTCAAATTGATTCTTGATACCGGTACCGAAAATAAAGTATGGTTGCAACCTTTTATGCAAATTCCCGGTGTAGAACACGCCAGCATCCAAAAGATTTATGCCATCTTCAACCCCGATGAAGCTACTCTTACCATTCCTCTGGGACAAACACTCTATGGTGGTGAAGGTATGACTCACCACATCGTTTTGGCTACAGTCGATGATAATGACGAACAAGCAACCCCCATTCTCACAGGCGATCTTGTTGTTGATGTAACCGGTACACCCGACGATATTCTCATTGAGTTCAATATGCTCATTGGTTGTGGTAATATTGTTGCCAACGAGTGGTGGTATCAAGCTTATACTTACACATCATTCAACAAAGCAACTCCCGATCCTTTGGTATATATCGTTCGCAAAGATGATAAAGTTACTGCCATCCGAGCCGAACAATTATTCTTCGTACCCATTGGCGATGAGTACTATGTTGCCAACACTCCCGATCTCGTTAGTGATCCTGTTGCCGGTACATACACTGCTCGTGCCACCAGCGCTTTCGAAGGTCAAGCCGGCGAGGAGTGGACAGTACAATTGTTTTACGATGAAAATGACAAAACCAAAGTGTGGATTCAACCTATTTTGATGTTTGCCAATCTTTCGGCTACCGAAATCAACCCCGTATATGGTACTTATGATGCCAATGCCGGTACTATTGTAGTTCCTCTTGGTCAGACTCTTTATGGTGGTGAAGGCTATGACTATCACTTCGTATTAGGCTCTATCGACAATAACTACAATCCTGTTATCGACTCAAATCTTATACTCAACGTAGATATTACAAACGAAGGTACAACAATTGAAATACCTTATGTAATAGGTGTTGGTAATTTGGACGAAGGAGAGCAAGGTTGGTGGTATCAAGCCTTAGGTTATACACAATTCTTCAAAAACACAGGTGCTCTTTGTGCCCTCTCTGATGTTGATATTATTACACGCGAGATGCCCACTCCCGAGTTCAATGGATTCTTCCGTGCCGGTAATATGAATTGGAAGTTCAAAATTTCGGATGATGGCAAAGAATACCTCGATTGTACTTCTGCAACCAATTTCGCTTATCAAGGCGACATCGATTTGGGTTCTATCTATCAAGGTGCTACCGGTGTTATCGCTCACCAATGGAATGTTGAAGGTTTTATGAATGATCTTGGTTTCTTTGGCGAAACAGGTGCCTCTGCTCCTTTCCCCGCTTACAGCTACACTTTTGAGGTCGAAGGTCAAGGCGAGTGTGAGTTCCTCGATATTATCAACCCCGAGACAGGTTTGGCTTCTATTGGTACTCTTACCTTGCAAGGTGCCGATGGACAACCCTTTGAAACAGAAGTATATTGGGGTGAGTATGACGGTCAAAACCTCTATACAAACCTTCAATTTATCGCAACAGATGGTAACTATGCCGAGTATAACGGTGTAACGCCCATCCTTTGGTTCTTGCTCGATGAGCAATCATATATGTTGGCCGACTTCAAAGACCTCATTATCGTAGGTCAAGGTATGACAACTGCACCTGCTTATACGAAGGTTAATATCTATGATAAGCCTGTTCCTGTTAAGATGGCCGGAATCAAAATGTATAATAAATAAAAGTGTAACTATATCGAATCTTACCATATAATGTAATTTTAATTCATTCGGATTCTTGTTTGTTATTTTTGATATTTATTAATGAGTTTCTATGAGGTGTGACAAAGTGATTTGTTGCACCTCTCTCTTTATCTCTCTGTTGTATTTTCCAATAATTATACTTATATTTGTCAATTCTATTTAGCTTGCATATCCTATATCTTTACACATCTTGCTTTGTGTGATGTATATAGTTGCAAGTGATTGATTTAAAAATAAATAAGAAATATATAGAGACAATGAAAGGTATAGTTCTTGCCGGTGGTAGTGGTACCCGTCTTTATCCTATCACGAAGGGTGTCAGTAAACAATTGCTGCCCATATACGACAAGCCTATGGTATATTATCCCATATCGGCTCTTATGTTGGCAGGTATTCGCGACATTCTCATCATCTCAACCCCCAACGATTTGCCTGCTTTCCGCCGTCTCTTGGGCGATGGTAGCGACTACGGTGTAAACTTCCAATATGCCGAGCAGCCTTCGCCCGATGGTTTGGCTCAAGCATTTATCATTGGCGAGGAGTTTATTGGCGATGATGATGTGTGTATGGTGTTGGGCGACAATATCTTTCATGGTGCCGGTTTTTCTCAATTATTGCAACAAGCTGTTGTCGATGTCAGCAACTGCAACAAAGCTACCGTATTTGGTTATTGGGTAGATTGTCCCGAGCGGTATGGTGTGGCTCAATTTGACGAAAATGGCAACTGCCTATCGATCGAAGAGAAACCTCAAAATCCCAAATCTAACTACGCTGTCGTAGGTCTCTATTTCTATCCCAACGATGTCATTCAAGTAGCCAAAGGCATCAAGCCTTCGGCTCGTGGTGAGTTGGAAATAACAAGTGTCAATCAGCATTACTTGGCCGAAGGTAGGTTAAAAGTTCAGACACTCGGTCGTGGCTTTGCTTGGCTCGACACCGGTACGCACGACTCTTTGGCCGAAGCCTCTATTTTTGTCGAGGTCATCGAAAAACGCCAAGGTCTCAAAATTGCCTGTCTCGAAGCCATTGCATACCGGCGTGGTTGGATAGATGCCGACAAGATGCGACAATTGGCACAACCTATGATCAAGAATCAATACGGTCAATATCTCCTCAAAGTCATCGATGAGGTCGAAAACAGTCGTATTCACCCGCAATCTATCTAAGCCTATGGCAATGAATGTTATCAAAACCGATATTGAGGGTGTAGTCATATTGGAGCCTCGTGTCTATGCCGATGAGCGCGGTTATTTCTTCGAGTCATTCTCGCAGCGCGATTTTGAAGAGGCTGTGGGCAACATTCACTTTGTTCAAGACAACGAGTCTAAGTCGGTATATGGTGTCGTACGCGGGTTACACTTTCAACGCCCCCCATACGCTCAAAGTAAGCTCGTGCGTGTTGTGAAGGGTAGGGTACTCGATGTAGCTGTCGACATCCGTCCCGGTTCGCCCACCTTTGGTAAGCACGTTGCGGTAGAACTTTCCGAGCACAATCATCGTCAACTCTTCATCCCGCGTGGCTTTGCGCATGGCTTTGCTGTATTGAGTCAAGAGGCTGTCTTTCAATACAAATGCGACAACTTCTATGCTCCGCAAGCCGAAGGGGCCATTGCTTGGAACGATGCACAACTCAACATCAATTGGTCTATTCCTTCACAAGACGTGATCTTGTCGCCCAAAGATGCCATAAACCTACCTCTGTCACAAGTCGATTTATCCGACTTCAATATGCTATAATTGCCTATGAATATCCTCGTAACAGGTGCAAACGGTCAGTTGGGAACATCCATCCGCAACGCAGCACAGCAAACGCTCGACAACTACATCTTTACAGATGTCGATGAGTTGGACATAACCAGTCGTGAGGCGATTTGCAATATGGTCAAAAAGCTCAAGGTCGATGTTATTGTCAACTGTGCGGCATATACCAATGTCGATGCTGCTGAGGAAAATACCGATGCCGCCAACTTGCTCAATAACGTGGCAGTCGAAAATTTGGCTACCGTTGCTTCTGAGGTCGGCGCAACACTCATACACATCTCTACCGACTATGTCTTTGGTGGCGATACTCACAACACCCCCTACAACGAAGAGCATCCTACACACCCCACAGGTGTATATGGTCGTACAAAGTTGGCAGGCGAACAGGCGGTACTGCGCAGCCGGTGCAATCATATTATCATTCGCACTGCGTGGCTCTATAGCCCCTATGGCAAAAACTTCTTCAAGACAATGCTCAGCCTCACAGCCACACGACCGCAAGTCAATGTCGTGTGCGACCAGGTAGGTACACCCACCTATGCCGCACATTTGGCCGGCGCTATAGTTCACATCATTACTTCACGACAGCTGCACAAGCAAGGTACATACCATTATAGCAATCAAGGCGTATGCTCGTGGTACGACTTTGCACACGCCATAGCCTCGCTGGCACACCACACACAATGCACTGTGCAGCCCTGCAGCAGTAGTCAATATCCCTCTCGTGTAGTGAGGCCCTCATACTCGGTGCTCGACAAGACACATATTATTTCAACCTTTGGTATCAACATTCCGCATTGGTACGATGCACTCTGTGAGTGCTTCCATGCGCACAATACACAAGAAAGTATATGAAACGAAATATTCTCATCACCGGTGGAGCCGGTTTTATAGGTAGCCATGTTGTGCGATTGTTTGTCAACAATTATCCGCAATACAACATCATCAACCTCGATAAGCTCACCTATGCCGGCAATTTAGCCAATCTTGCCGATGTTCAAAACGCACCTAACTACACCTTTGTGCGTGCCGATATTTGCGATTACGATACTATTCTCGGGCTTCTCAAGCAGTTCAACATCGATGGTATTATACATCTCGCTGCCGAGAGCCATGTCGATCGCTCTATTCGCGATCCTTTTGCCTTTGCCCGCACCAACGTCATGGGCACTCTATCGCTCTTGCAAGCCGCCCGCATCTATTGGGAGTCGCTTCCCGAGCGGTACGATGGCAAGCGCTTCTATCACATCTCTACCGATGAAGTCTATGGCGCACTCGAGTTCGATGGCTCTATGTTCACCGAGCATACACGTTACAACCCCCACAGCCCTTATTCGGCAAGTAAAGCCTCCAGCGACCACTTTGTGCGGGCCTATCACGACACATATGGTATGCCAACAATTGTTACCAATTGTTCAAACAACTATGGCGCATATCAATTCCCCGAGAAACTGATACCTTTGTTTATCAATAATATACGTCATCGCAAACCGTTGCCGGTATATGGCAAGGGTGAAAATGTGCGCGACTGGTTGTATGTCGAAGATCACGCACGTGCCATCGATACTATCTTCCATCAAGGACGCATTGCTGAGACCTACAACATTGGCGGATTCAACGAATGGCGCAATATCGACCTTATCAAAGTACTCATCGAAACAGTCGATCGCCATCTCGGCAACCCCGAAGGATATTCGCTCGACCTTATTACATATGTCACCGACCGTCTGGGACACGACCTTCGTTATGCAATTGACTCAACAAAACTCAAAAACGAATTAGGTTGGCAACCCTCGTTGCAGTTTGAAGAAGGCATCGATTGTACGGTAGCTTGGTATCTCAACAATCAGGAGTGGATGGACAATGTCACGTCGGGCGACTATATGCGATACTATGACGAAATGTATAAAAACCGTTAGTTTTCATAACCCATAAGCCTACGATACAAAAAATAGATTACATTCTATCGCAAATATTACTTATTAGAAAATAGATAAATTTACCTCCGGAGCCTGTGGCTTTGGTCGGACTTAAAAATAAAAAACAATATGAGTACAAATAATCACGTAGTAATAATGGCCGGTGGCATTGGTAGCCGCTTTTGGCCTATGAGTACACCCCAATGCCCCAAACAATTTATCGATGTGATGGGTTGCGGACGTACACTTATACAACTCACTGTCGATCGTTTTCGTGGCATCTGCGATCCGCAACACGTGTGGGTGGTAACCTCCGAGCAATACGTGTCGGTAGTGCGTGAGCAACTCCCCGAAATCCCCGCCGACAATATATTGGCCGAGCCTTGCCGCCGCAACACCGCTCCATGCATTGCCTATGTCGCTTGGAAAATACAACAACGCTATCCCAATGCCAACATTGTTGTTACGCCCAGCGATGCACTTGTACTCAATACCATTGAGTTCCAACGTGTCATTTCGCAAGCTCTCAACTTTACCGAGCAAGGCGATGCCATTGTTACGATAGGCATCCGTCCCAGCCGTCCCGAAACCGGATATGGATACATTGCTGCCGGCAATCGGTTGACCGATAGCGAAATTTGCAAGGTGGAGCAGTTTAAGGAGAAACCCAATCTCGAAGTTGCCAAGTCATACTTGGAGGCGGGCAACTATTTGTGGAATGCCGGTATCTTTGTGTGGAATGTCAATACCATTGTCAACTCTATTTCGGCATACCAACCCGATTTGGCCGATATCTTCAACAACATCTCTCCGGCCCTCTACAAGCCTGAGGAGAACGAGGTTATTGGTAGGCTTTTCCCCACCTGTCCCAATATCTCTATCGACTATGCCGTAATGGAGAAATCGCCCAACATCTATGTGCATCCTGCCGACTTTGGTTGGAGCGATCTCGGTACTTGGGGTTCGTTGCACACACACATCGAGCACGATGCATATGGCAATGCCACTGTTGGTAATGTGCAACTGTTCGATAGCAGCAATTGTATTGTTCACGCACCACAAAACCGTCGTGTTGTGGTGCAAGGTCTCGATGGATACATCGTTGCCGAAAAAGACAACACATTGCTCATTTGCAAGCTCGATCAAGAGCAACGCATCAAAGACTTCTCGGCCGAGTAATTTGCGCGTGCTGATTTTTACAACGACTTACAAATAAGATAGATAATGAAAAAAGCTCTTATCACCGGTATTACCGGTCAAGATGGTTCTTTCTTGGCCGAGTTCCTACTCGAAAAAGGCTACGAGGTACATGGCCTGTTGCGTCGTAGCTCATCCTTCAATACTGCTCGCATTGAGCATCTATATCTCGATGAGTGGGTACGTGATATGAAAAATAAGCGATTGGTCAATCTTCACTATGCCGATATGACCGACTCTTCTTCTCTCATTCGCATCATCCAAATGGTGCAGCCTGACGAAATTTATAACCTGGCTGCGCAAAGTCACGTGAAGGTGAGTTTCGATGTGCCCGAATATACCGCCGAAGTCGATGCGGTGGGTACACTTCGTCTGCTTGAGGCTGTGCGCATTCTCGGACTTGAGAAGAAGTGTCGCATATACCAAGCCTCTACAAGCGAATTGTTTGGCAAGGTACAAGAAGTTCCTCAAAAAGAAACAACTCCTTTCTATCCTCGTTCGCCCTATGGTGTTGCCAAGCAATACGGTTTTTGGATTACAAAAAACTATCGCGAAGCATACAATATGTTTGCCGTAAACGGTATCCTCTTTAACCACGAGAGTGAACGCCGCGGCGAAAACTTCGTGACTCGCAAAATTACATTGGCGGCGGCACGCATTGCTCAAGGATATCAGGATAAACTCTATCTTGGCAATCTCAACTCTTTGCGCGATTGGGGTTATGCTCGTGACTATGTAGAGTGTATGTGGCTTATGTTGCAACACGACTCGCCCGAAGACTTTGTGATTGCCACCGGCGAATATCACTCGGTGCGCGAGTTCTGTACCATTGCTTTTCAAGAGGCCGGTATCAACCTCCGTTGGGAAGGCGAGGGGGTTGATGAAAAAGGTATCGATATTGCAACCGGTCGTGTTTTGGTTGAGGTCGATCCCAAGTTCTTCCGTCCTACCGAGGTCGATCAATTGCTCGGCGATCCCACCAAGGCCAAGACCTTGTTGGGATGGAATCCCTGTAAAACACCTTTTGCCGAGTTGGTGCGCATTATGGTGGCAAACGATATGAAATATGTAAAGAATTTGCATAGCAAAAATCAAGATTGATTATGGAAAAAAATGCCAAGATATATGTTGCCGGTCATCGCGGTCTTGTAGGTTCGGCCATCTGGAACAACCTCATCAGCAAGGGATATACCAACCTTGTAGGACGCACACACGCTCAACTCGACTTGCTTGATGCCGTTGCGGTAAAGCGTTTTTTCGATGAGGAACAACCGCAATATGTCGTATTGGCGGCTGCTCATGTGGGTGGCATCATGGCCAATAATACTTATCGTGCCGACTTCATCTACGAAAATCTGCAAATTCAGCAAAATGTCATTGGCGAGAGTTTCCGTCATGGGGTGAAGAAACTCCTTTTCTTAGGCAGTACCTGCATATATCCTCGCGAAGCGCCGCAGCCTATGAGCGAAGATACATTGCTCACTTCTCCGCTCGAATACACCAACGAGCCATATGCCATTGCCAAGATTGCCGGTCTCAAGATGTGTGAGAGCTTCAACATACAGTATGGCACCAATTATATTGCCGTTATGCCCACCAATCTGTATGGCCCGCGCGACAATTTCCATCTCGAAAACAGCCATGTTCTGCCGGCTATGATTCGCAAGATACATCTTGGTAAGCAGTTGTACGAGGGTAATTGGGATGCTGTTCGTGCCGACCTTTCTTTGCGTCCGGTCGAAGGTATCGATGGCTTTGCATCGCAAGACCTTATATTGCAAGTATTGGCCAAATATGGCATTGCGCCTCAAACCGTTACCTTGTGGGGTACAGGTACACCGGTAAGAGAATTTCTATGGAGCGAAGAGATGGCCGATGCCTCTGTATTTGTACTCGAAAATATCGATTTTAAAGATACCTTTGCCCCCGATAGCAAGCAGATTCGCAACTGTCACATCAACATAGGTACGGGCAAAGAAATCTCAATACGCGATGTTGCATATCTTATAGTCGATACAATAGGTTACAAAGGAGAGTTACAGTTCGATGCTACCAAACCCGATGGAACAATGCGCAAGCTCACCGATGTATCTAAGTTGCACCGTCTGGGCTGGCATCACAAAGTAGAGATTGACGAGGGGGTAGAGCGACTCTATAAATGGTATTTGATAGGCGAAAAATAATTTTTATACAAACAATCAATGATTTAATTTTATGGTAAAAAAAGTATTCTTTCTTCTATTACAAGTCGCTATGCTGACTGTAATGCAATCGTGTAGTGGTCCTACTTCTATCAATGTGGGCAAGTGGAACATTGCTTATGACGAGCAAGCAAATGCTGTAGATGTGTGCAAAGATGGTGTGCTCATTGGCGACAACCTATATGCCGCCTTCAACAATGGAGAGCGCATTGTCACCTCTTATGAATATACACACCGATCGTTCTCTCAGTCGGCTGTAAGTGACGTTTTTGGTAATGGTATGATTTATACAGTAGAGTACACTGCCGATGCCTTGCCCAAGCTCACCCAATCGTTCTATATATATCCCGAGCGTGATTATATCCTTACCGATTTCACGTTGCAAAGCGACACCGAAGTGGCCTCAAACTATATGGCTGCTGTCAACATCGACTCAATGCCTGCATTGGTAGGCGAAGGCGATGACTTGCGTATGTTGTTTATACCCTTCGACAACGACTGTTGGATTAGATATGCATCGCATCCTGCTCATTTCGAGTCTCTTACCAGCTATGAGGCTACTGCGATGTTCAACAATGCATCGCGCAATGGATGGGTAGTGGGTTCGGTTGAGCACGATAACTGGAAAACCGCTGTCACTGTAGCTTGCGATACAGTGAATAAATCGTTCGCCTCTATGCGTTGTTATGGTGGTGTAGCCGATTCGCTTACCCGCGACTCTAAGCCTCATGGCGCACTCAAAGGTCAAGTCATCAAGTCTCCCAAAGTAATGTTGGGCTATTTTGCCGATTGGCGCGATGGACTCGATACATACGGCGAGGCTAATGCCCTTGTGGCTCCTCCCAAAGCGTGGAACAAGGCCGTACCTTTTGGTTGGAACAGTTGGGGTGCTTTGCAATTTGACCTCACTTACGAAAAAGCCATTGAGGTTTCTGATTTCTACCGCGACCATTTGCAATGCAACAACTTCCACAATGCCGATACTCTTGTTTATACCGGTCTCGATTCGGGTTGGAACAGTTTCACCGAAGAGCAACTACGTGCCTTTGTTGAGCGTTGCAAAGCAAACGGACAAGTAGCCGGCATATATTGGACTCCTTTTGTACATTGGGGACGCAACCCCAATCAATATATCGAGCATGGCGATGGCTATCAATTTAAGGATGTTTATCTCTATGCCAACGGCAAGCATCAAACACTCGATGGTGGTCGTGCCATAGATCCCACACACCCCGCTATCGAGGCTACTATGAAGTACTTCTCCGACCTCTTCACCCGTTTGGGTTATGAGTACGTTAAACTCGACTTTATGACTCATGGTGCTATGGAGGCCGACAGCTGGTATTTGCCCGAAATACAAACCGGTATCCAAGCCTATAACTATGGCCTTCAACTCATAGAGAAATATTTTGGTCATATGTACATCAATTTCTCTATATCGCCTGCATTCCCGGCGCAATATGCTCAATCACGCCGTATTGCTTGCGATGCTTGGAATAAGATTAAAGATACTGAATATACACTCAATGCCTTGTCTTACGGCTGGTGGCTCTACAAACCCTATCAATATAACGATCCCGACCACATTGTTTTGCGCGATGCTACTGAGGGCGAAAATCGTGCTCGTGTTACTTCGGGTGTTATTACCGGTATATTTATCTGTGGCGATGACTTCAGTGCCGGCGGTGCCGAATTGGATAAGGAGCGTGCTCGAAAATTCTTAACCAATGCCGAGGTTATATCTATTGCCAATGGCGTTTCATTCCGTCCTGTTGAGGGTTGCGGCGAACGTAGTGAAAACCAATTCATCCGTATCGAAGATGAAAATACAGCATATTATGCCATTTTCAACTATACCGACCAACCACTCAATGCTACCATCGATATGCAACGCATAGGTCTTGATGCCACTGCTACCTATCGTATGCGTGAGTTGTGGTGTGGGGTAGATAGCGAGGCTGCTGCTGCATTCCAGGTTACGGTTCCTGCTGCCGATGTGGCTCTTTTCCGCATCGAAAAGAAATAATATTTTCTTCCTCTGCGAGATTACAGCTCGCAGGGGAAGACCTCTTTCGGCAAGAGAGAGCCTATGTAATCTCTCATTTTAGTTAACATACATACCGCTTTCGACAACAATATGATGAATTACATCAAACTCATACGACCGGCCCAATGGAGTAAGAACCTGTTTGTTTTCTTGCCCATCTTCTTTGCTCAGGCTATAGGCGATACAACTCGTCTATGGGCTTCTGTTGTAGCGTTCATAGCACTCTGTTTGGCAAGTAGTGCCATCTATGTGCTCAATGATATATGCGATGTCGATTTCGATCGCAGGCATCCCGAAAAATGCCTGCGTCCCATTGCATCGGGTAGTGTATCTCTTAAGGCTGCTTGGTTCATTTATGTTCTTCTTATGTTGTTATCGGTAGGGGTGGTTATTCTGTTGCAACCACAACTCTCTCTTCTTGTTGTATTGGTTACATACATCATTCTCAATCACGCCTATTGCTTCTGGCTCAAGCATATAGCTATTCTCGATGTAATGGCAGTAGCCTTTGGATTTGTGTTGCGCATTGTTGCCGGTGCATCGGCAGCACAGGTAGTCCCTTCGCATTGGATTATCATCATGACGTTTCTTTTGGCTCTCTTTCTGGTATTGGCCAAGCGGCGCGATGATGTAATCAAATATGAGCGTACGCAAACGGCAGTTCGTCCTATTGTGACGGCCTATAATCGCACCTTTCTCGATCACATTATTACACTTGTATCGGCTGTTACGCTGGTAAGTTACATTATGTACACTGTAGATGATGAGATTGTCGAGCGGTTTGATTGTAATTATGTATATGCTACGGCTATATTTGTATTGGCCGGTATGTTGCGTTATTTGCAGATTACACTTGTTGAGGAGAAGAGTTGGAGTCCTACAAAAGTAATTTTGCGCGACCGTTTCTTGCAAATTTGTGTACTCTGTTGGTTGTTGTTATTTGCCTATATCATATATGGATAAGCCTGTTGTTGCCCTCTTTGACTTCGATGGCACACTCACTCTTAGCGACACATTGCCACTCTATATACGCCATGCTACGGGTTGGTGTGGGTTGGCTTGTTCTATGTTCTCTACGCTGCCGGCTATGGTTGTTTTGGCCTGTTCGGGTTGGAAATCGGTGTGGGGAATAGATGCCGGTAGCACCAAAGAAAAATTGTTGAAACGTTGTTTTGCAGGTCGTTCTTGCAGTGAAGTAGATAGCTTATGTAAAGATTTCATTGCAAAGATAGATGCTGTTGTGGCAAAGCCCGTTGTGGAGCGTATGCAGTGGCATTTGGCACAAGGTCACAAAGTGGTAGTCGTATCGGCAAGTATCGATGTATGGGTACGTCCCTGGTGCGAGGCTCATGGCGTATATGATGTTATTGCCACATGTTTGGTACAAGAGAACGGCCGTTATACAGGTCGTTTCGATGGTCTCAACTGCAACGGTCGTGAAAAGGTACATCGTATAGCCACTCATTACTCCCCCCAAGAGTATCACCTCATTGCCTATGGCAATAGCTCGGGCGACTATCCTATGTTTCACTATGCCCACGAGGCATATCTGTGTAAAGATGGTGTGAT
>JAFZDG010000121.1 GCA_017561285.1 Bacteroidaceae bacterium | reverse complement strand
GCCGTACCGGTCGTGGCGAGTTGGATGAACATTCTCAGACATCGAATGGTGCCGAGATTGATGTGAATTTCAAACTTAGCAGCCGTAGCAAGACTGAATTTGTAGCCGAGGTTCGTGAGCGTCTTGCAAAGGTTCCCGGTGTTGTAACTTCTGTAGGTCAGCCACTTGAACACCGAATTGACCACATGGTCTCGGGAACTCAGGCCGATTTGGCGATAAAGATTTTTGGCCCCGATCTGAGCACACTCTTCCGCAAGGGAACAGAGATAAAGGAACTTCTTGCCGAATCTTTTCCCGAGGTTGTCGATGTGAATGTTGAACAGCAGGTTGAGATTCCACAGATACAGATACGTGCCAACCGTGAGAAACTTGCATACTTTGGTGTTACAATGACCGAGTTCAATGCTTTTGTAGAGGCCGCATTTCCCGGGAAGACGATGGGTGCTGTATATGAAGAGGAGCGTAGCTTTGATATAATACTTCGTCTCAACAAGGATTATACCGAGACTGTCGATGGTGTAAAGATGGCGCTTATTGATACACCAAAAGGAAAAGTTCCGCTTGGTGATGTTGCCGATATTGTATCTGTTGGTGGTCCGGGAAGCATCAGCCGTGAGAATGTGCAGCGCAAAGTGGTTGTGTCGGCGAATATTGCAAGCGGTGATGTTGCCGGTACCGTTGATCGTGTGGCCGAATATCTTGAAGATGAACTCTATCTCGAAGAGGGCTATCGTCTTGAATATGGCGGTCAGTTTGAGAGTGCCGAGTCTGCATCGCGTACATTGTGGCTCACAACCATAATGGCAATACTCGTGGTGTTTGTTCTGCTCTATACCGAATTCAAGAGTCTGTTGCTCTCTACAGTGGTGTTGCTTAACTTGCCTTTGGCTTTGATTGGTGGTATCCTGGCAACCTATTTTACATCTGCGGTAATGAGTATTCCTGCAATCATTGGACTTATTACGCTTTTTGGTATTGCAACCCGAAACGGCATTCTGCTTGTTTCGCGTTATCAGCATTTGAGAACCGAGGGACTAGAACTCGACGATGTAATTAGGATAGGTTCGGCCGACCGCTTGACACCAATTCTCATGACAGCCTTTACATCGGCTCTTGCACTTGTTCCAATGATTATCAACGGTTCAGCATCGGGTAACGAGATTCAGAACCCAATGGCAATTGTAGTGCTTGGCGGTCTGCTTTCGTCAACCTTGCTCAATATATTCGTTGTTCCGGCGGTGTATCGTTGGGTGGTACGGAAAGGCTGGGTATAAATATAGGTTTGAAATACAAATTATACAGTTATATGAAAAAACATTACTCACTTCTGTTAGCCTTTTTAGTGGCTTTTTCATCGTTCTTTGTTTCGTGCAACGAGAACGAGAATGGTGGTTCGGATTCAACCATTTGCAAGATTACAGTTGTCAGCGATGGCGACGGCATAGTTTCCATCACCAATTACATTGGCACATCAGTAAATGTGCTTATTGGTAATAATGTGGAGGTTGTGGCTACGCCCGGTAGCGGTAGTAAATTTATCGGTTGGTATATCAGTAACTCTAATGAGCCGGTTAGTCTCGATGAAAAATTTATCTTTATTGCATCTGAAAATATAACATTGGTTGCAAGATTTGAAAAAACAAAGCATGAAGCGATAGACCTTGGTCTCCCCAGTGGTACAAAATGGGCAAATATGAACGTCGGTGCCTCAACTCCCGAAGATTACGGCGGTTATTACGCTTGGGGTGAAACCGAGGAAAAGAGTGAGTATGAGTGGAGCACCTACAAATGGTGCAAAGGCAGTTATGATAGCATGACCAAGTATTGCGATAATAGCGATTATGGCACCGTAGACTATAAAACCGTTCTCGACCCCGAGGACGATGTTGCCCACGTAAAATGGGGCG
>JAFZDG010000120.1 GCA_017561285.1 Bacteroidaceae bacterium | reverse complement strand
GTGTTGATAGTAGTATTGGTAATATCAAGAGCTACAGCAGCAGCGGGTTTTGTCCAGAATGAAGATAAAACACCTGTGTCAAACAAAGGACCACCTACGCAATAAGTATTGGCAGTGTACATGTGCAAGTAGTATTGAGTAGCGGGCTTGAATGTGAGGTCCCATTGATTGTTGGTATCATAAACAGTATCTGTTGTAAAGGTCAAAACAATACCACCACCAATTGAGTCACCTACTTGATAGAATGTACCGGGTTGGGGGTTCTCTGTGAGCGTAGCAGTCTCAGAAAGGATGATAAGCGCACGGTCGGCAGCTGCGAGGGGAGTCCATTCAATACGGAATTGATCAGACTCGGGAATGAGTCTAGTCATTTTGAAGTGTTCCTCGGGTCTAACACATTCTGCGGGTGCTGTAAACACAAATGTAGTACCTGCAGCTGTTTCATTGGTCCAGTAATCGCTTCTATCTTCGGGATATGTCATCCAGTCACCGGTCTCATCATCTTTTGCAACAACCAAAACATCTGTACCGGTACCTTTCAACAAGTATTCTACTTGAGCTTCAAAGTCATCAGTTCTTTCTTCGCCTTCACCGGGTTCTTCAAGATATATTTTTTCGCTTTCGCCCAATACAAAATCTATGGTGTTTGTACCTTCATTGAGGCGAATTTGGAAATTCCAAGCAACACTATAGTCCCAAGTAGCAGCTACACCCAAGTCCTTATATTGTACTACAAGTGTACGATTGGGAGATTCGCCCTCAACTTTGTAAGAAATTTCGGTAGTAGACAGTTGAGTACAACCTCTCCAACCACGAGGAAGAACACCAATAACGTTGTCGGCATTCTCATCACGGCCTGCAATATAATTGGTATGAGTAGGATCGAGAGTAACCTCATCACGTCCCAACACGATGTAGCCAAAAGGACTGATAAAGAATTGGTTGCACAAAACATCATTGAACTCAAAATCGAAACCGATTTCAAAACCTGCAGCAGTAGTTGTTTCTTCGAAAAGTCCTGCAGGATTCCATGCTACAGCTTTAATAGATGCATCATATTCATCATACAAACCGACAGTATCTACTGCAAAACCACCGGTTATCTCGGTATAAGTACCTTGCGACACTTGCGCAGTATAAGCCGAGATTACTTGAGCTTGTACTGCAACGGCAGCACATAACACTGTGAAAAGTAAAAATAGCTTTTTCATAAGCTTTGTAAATTAAGGTTATTAATAAAATTGTTTATTGTTGTTTATTGTAAGATTAGTCCCGCAGGACCGAATTGCTACAAATTTAATATTAAAAAACGGAAAACGCCTACAATTTATCAATATTTTTTCACACCCATCGACAAATTTATCAATATTATCTTTATAGCAGTCCTGTTTCCAACGAGTTTATTCTTATTTCACTAATAATTTTACAGTTTCAACACCATTTGTGGTAGTGAGCGTAGCCAGATAGATACCGGCAGGAACATCGGCACTCCACTCGATATATTGGGTACCGGCAGCAAGAACGCCATCGAATGCAGTCGCTACCAACGCACCATTGATGTCGTAGATGGCAAGTGTGGCTCGAGTCTCTGTTGCCATATTAGTAGCAAACATTGCTTCATTCTCTACAAATGTAGCAAGAGCCTCAAAGCTGCGGTTTTCAACACGTACAGCCTCAACAGCCGACGCACCCAGTGAAAAGTCATTGTTGATGCGTTGCATCATCAAACGATCGACTGCCGTACCTTCGCGCAATTCATCAAGAGTACCATTATCGGTCCATTTAGCAACCCAATAAGTATCGTTAATCATAGGTGTTACCTTCAAACCGGCTTTCTCACTCACACGCTCACCTTTGGTAAAGACATATTCACGACGTTGGGTTGTATCGTTGGCATTTACCAATGTAGCAAAAGCCTCTACATTGCCACCATAGTTGTTGGTGTAGTTGCGCATATAGAAGAATGCAACCTCATCATTGATACCGGGAGTTACATTGAAATAGCCATAATATGTTTGCTCCATAGGTTTCAATACCACACCATTGTCGCCCCAAAGCAATTCGCCCTCTTTGCTGATGCGTTGAGCAACGATACTATTCCATGATTGACCGGCACTGCACTCGTTCCAAATAGCATAGAAACTATCGGTTGCTTTGTCATAAGTAGATTTAACGTGGAGAGAGCGGAAACCTGACAAGCCCATAATTTGACCATTTTCGATGGCAAAGCCAATCTCACCGTTTGATTGCACATAAGCCATATAAGCCGATTCTATATCGGTATAATAGCGGTCATCGTTCCATGTAACCATAATACCGCCACCATCTACAGGGTGTACATCCATAATAGTCCAAATGGGCACTGAACCCCAACCGCCATTGTAAATACGAGTATCTTTGCTCCATACGGGAAGACCATCGAAGTCTATTTTGCGAGCATACAAGTCGGCCGACGAACCCTTAGAGTAGAGCAAGATTACTGTATTGTTACCACCGTCAACCAAGTAGGGATCGCTATAGGGTATTGTTTCGTCATAGAGGCGCACGTCTTCCGACTTCCACAACATCTCGCCCTCGGCAGTGATGCGTTGCAACTCAATGCTCATCATATTGTAGTTACCTTCTCTGTTATGACACCAGGCAAAGACATAACTACCATCGGTCATTTGGCAAATAGACATAAATGCAACCAAGTCATAATACTTTTCGCCTTCGAGTGTAATACCCTCTTCACCCCACAAGAACTCGCCTTCGGGAGAGATTTTATATACGGTATAGCCTTCGTAGTACTCTACACCTTGACGCCAGTCATAAATAGCAACGATGGCATTACCATCACGGTCTACAAAAACAAAATCGCCACAAGAAACCCATGTTCTTGATTTATAGTCGGATACTTGAATAAAGTCGTCAAAGCAGTAATTACCCAAAGAGTCTATCAATTGCAAAGATATGGTAGTGCCGCTATTGCCATTTTCTTCATTTATGAAAGGATGATAAACAGCCAACCACACTCTGCCATCGGGTGCAGGCAACATCTCGGTCGAATAAAAACTTCTATCTTCCGGCCAAGCCAACATATTCACAGCATTATTGCTGTTCCATTGTCCCATCACCGATAGGCAACCCATAACAGCAACCGCAACAAGAAGTATAAATTTTTTCATACGCAGTTTATTAAGATGTTTTCTGATTCTATCTCTTCTTTGGTGGAGGCTGCACCGGGTGTGGCACAGCCACTCACCATCAAAGAAAACTTATTATTTAACCAATATCTTCACTGTCTCTACACCACGAGCTGTAGTGAGCGTAGCCAAGTAAACACCGGCCGAAACATTGGCGTTCCACTCTACATATTGCTTACCGGCATCCAATACGCCATCAAATACTTGGGCAACAAGTACACCATTGATATCGTAAACATTAAGTACAGCTTGTGTAGCAACGGGGTTGTTGACAGCAAACAATGTATTGCCTTGTACCATATCGGCCACTACCGAGAAGGTAGTATTTTGATTTTCAATAGCATCTACAGCACCATCGGTACGAGTGCCCAATGTCAAATCGGTATTAACGCGTTGCATATGAAGAGAGGGCTGCGATACATAGTTGTGTTGCCACAACACATTCCAATAACTGTCGTTGTGCAAAGCTGTAGTACGGAGTTCGGCCTTCTCGCAAGCATTAATTGTATCGGTAAAGATTAAATCGCGACGCATAGTAGGATCGACTGTATTGACAAGAACGACACCGGCATCTGTGTTGCTAAAACTTGTTTGGTTGTGCATATAGAAGAACGCAGCCTGGCCATCGGGGGCATTCTGTATAGAGAAATATCCATACTGATTGGCTGTAAAGGGATGCAATTCCAAGCCCTCTTCACCCCACAACAACTCGCCGTCTTTAGACAAGCGTTGCGCCATTGTGCGGAACATCACAGCCGAGTAGGCCTCGAGCCATACAGCCAAGAAAGTGTCGGTATGGGGATCATAAGCACAAGAAACCTGTCGGCCCAAGTAGTCGCCATAGCTCAGTCTTTGTCCATCAACACCGGCAGCGAAACCAATTTCGCCATTGCCTTTAACATATGTCAGATAAGTGGCAGAACCCTCCAAATAACGGTCATCGGTCCAAGCCACCAAAGCACCACCATCGCCCGAAGGTTTTACCTCAGTAAACGACCATGCAGGTGCAGAGCCGGGCCAACCACTACGATACAAACGGGTATCTTCGCTCCATACGCTCATACCATCGAAGTCGATCTTGCGAGCATACATATCGTAATTGCTACCTTTGAAATAGATCATAATAGCTTGGTTCATACCGGCATCAATCACAGTAGGCCAAGTATAAAGAACCTTACCTTCGGGATCGCCGAGAGTAACATCCTCGATATTCCACAACATCTCACCTTCGGGAGAGATACGTTGCATTTTTATCTCAAAAAGTCCTGTCTCTTCACTGTCCGAACCCCATGCGCACACATAGCTCTTGTCGTCCAATTGTGTCATAGAGAAGTGGCTGGTGAGGGGGAATGCTTGTGCACCTTCAAGAGTCAAGCCATCTTCGCCCCAAAGGAACTCACCCTCTTGAGAGATTTTATAAAGGGTATAGCTCAAAAATTTTGTTTCGGGGGCATTGCGAATATCGTGAACAGCCACAATAGCGTTACCATCGCGATCGACAAAAAGACAGGTATTGACGGTATTCCAAGAACGAGTAGGATAGTCGGACACTAAGAGAGCATCGTCTCCAAAAACTTTGTTTCCGAGCGAGTCAATAAGTTGCACGAATGTACCAACAGCACCCTTACCATTGTTGAGAGGCGCAAGATAGTACACCCAAGTGTTGCCATTGGGAGCAATGAGCATTTCTTGCTTATCGGAGGGAGCATCATAAATAAGAAGGCTCTCTTCGGGGTTGCTGCTCCATTGTGCCATAGCATAGACACAACTCATTATAGCTGCAGCAAAAAGTAGTAACGTCTTTTTCATAAGATTATTATTTAAGGTTTATTACTTCGGGGTTCGTGAGGCAAATACTTCTTTGAGCGTTGAATTGCTATAGATTGGGAAAATCGCTCTACAGCAATTCAACTATCAAAAGAGTCTTTTTATTTCACCAATAATTTTACAGTTTCAACACCATATGCGGTAGTGAGTGTAGCCAAGTAAATGCCGGCGGGAACATCGGCATTCCACTCAATATATTGCTTACCGGCAGCCAATACGCCCTCGAAGGGAGTGGCAACAAGCGTACCATTGATGTCGTAGATAGCAAGTGTTGCTTGTGTTGCGGCAGCCAAGTTGGTGGCAAACATAGCTTCACCATCAACAAGTGTAGCAAGAGCCTCGAAGTAGTTGTTTTCGGTACGTACAGCCTCAACAGCCGCTACACCCAATGTAAAGTCGTTGTTGATGCGTTGTATCATCAAACGATCGATATCTGTACCTTCTTCAACTTCAGTAACAGAGCCACTATCTGTCCATTTAGCAATCCAATATTCACCATTGTACATAGGAGTAGCTTCCAAGCCGTCCTTCTCACTTACGCGCTCACCTTTGGTAAACTCACTCTCACGACGGATAGTAGTATCGTTTACATTGACTGTGGTAACAAAAGCTTCAACATTGCCAAAAGAACCTGCATAGTTGCGCATATAGAAGAATGCAATTTCATCATTGGCAGCATTTTGAATAGAGGCATAACCATAAGTAGTTTGCTCCATAGGTTTCAACTCAACAGCGTTCTCGCCCCAAAGCAAATCGCCCTCTTTGCTGATGCGTTGACCAACCAAACGGCTCCAAGATTGACTGGCGCTACACTCGTTCCAAATAGCATAGAAACTATCAGAAGCCTTGTCATAATAACTTCTTACATGCAATGAACGCCATCCGGCAAGGCCCAAAACCTGACCATTATCAGCCGAGAAGCCAAGCTCACCGTTCGATTTCACATAAGCCATATAAGCCGATTCAATTTCGGTATAGTAGCGGTCGTCGTTCCAAGATACGATGAAACCACCATCACCGGTAGGATGAACATCCAAGATAGTCCAAATAGGAATTGAACCCCAACCTCCATTGTATATACGAGTATCTTTGCTCCATACAGTCGAGCCATCAAAATCGAGCTTGCGAGCATAGAGGTCTTGAGACGAACCCTTAGCATAGAGCATAATAACCTGGTTGTTACCACCATCTATTACATAGGGATACATATAGTTGCTGGTTTCATTGTATAAGCGCACATCTTCGGCATTCCACAGCATTTCACCCTCGGCACTGATGCGCTGCATCTCAATACTCATCATATTGAAGTTGCCATCGCGGTTGTGCATCCAGGCAAATACATAACTACCATCGGCAAGCTGGCAAATGCTCATAGCAGCAACGAGGTCATAGACTGTCTCGCCTTCGAGAGTAATACCATCTTCACCCCAGAGGAACTCACCTTCGGGAGAAACTTTATATACGGTATAGCCTTCAAAATCGGTAGCACCCATACGCCAGTCGTAAACAGCAACGATAGCATTGCCGTCGCGGTCAACAAAGAGAATTTGACTGCAAGAAGTCCATGTTCTCGAAGGATAGTCCGAAACGAGAAGAGGCTCGGCAAATTTCTTATTACCATTGGCATCGAACAATTGCAAAGATGTAGCTACACCATTGGCCGAAGGATGGTTTACAGCAAGCCAAACACTTCCATCCGGCGCCATCTTCATCTCATTAGAGTAATACGATTTATCTTCGGGCCAAGCCAAAAGATTCTCTGCATTGTTGCTATTCCATTGAGCAACTGCCGAAATACAGCTCAAAACAGCTGCTACTACAATTAGTAAAGTCTTTTTCATACGCATTATTTTATATAGGTTATTATTTAATTACTTTATTTGACTAAAATTTTTATCGTTTCAACACCATATGTGGTAGTGAGTGTAGCCAAGTAAATGCCGGCGGGAATATAGGCATTCCACTCGACATATTGCTTACCGGCTTGCAAACGGCCGCTAAAAGGCATAGCCACATAAGTACCATCCACATTGTATATGGTAAGGGTTGCCGAGGTGCTTTCGGCGGCATGGATTGTAAACGCTCTCTTTCCATCGACTTGCGATGCAAATGTAAATGAAGCGCCCCTCGCAGCATGGGTAGTTGTTACCGCTGCATCATCGGGATT
>JAFZDG010000119.1 GCA_017561285.1 Bacteroidaceae bacterium | reverse complement strand
CGCATCACCTTTAAAGGTCGCAACGTTCACCCCGGTATGGCAAAAGACAAAATGATAAACTCGATGCTCATTGCCAACCAATATATGAGTATGTTGCCCGAGAGCGAAACACCCCAACACACCGAGGGATACGAAGGTTTTTATCACCTTGTTTCGATGGAAGGTAATGTTGAACAATCGACCATAGCCTATATTATTCGTGACCACGATCGTGCTAAGTTTGAGGCTCGTAAAGAAGAACTCAAGCGCATTGCCGATGAGCTTAACAAAACATATCCCGGTTGCGTAGAGGTAGAAATAAATGATCAATATTACAATATGCGCGAGAAAGTTGAGCCGGTAATTCACATTATCGACCTCGTATCGCAAGCCATGCGTAATATTGATATCGAGCCTAAGGTGAAACCCATTCGTGGTGGTACTGATGGCGCACAACTTTCGTTCAAAGGTTTGCCTTGTCCCAATATTTTTGCAGGTGGTGTCAATTTCCATGGTCGCTATGAGTATGTACCCGTACAATCAATGGAGAAAGCATCGGAACTTGTAGTTGAGATAGCACGCCTTGTGGCCGAGAAATAATAACATTGAATGAATACACTTGTTGTCATAACCGGACCTACCGGAGTAGGTAAGACCGATACGGCCATAAGTATAGCACAAGCATTGTCGGCGGAGATTATCTCCGCCGATTCTCGTCAATTATACCGAGATATTCCCATCGGTACTGCTGCACCTACGGCTGTGCAGCAATCGCTCGTTCCTCATCACTTTGTAGGCACTCTTGGTCTTGAAGAGTACTATAGTGCAGCTCAATTTGAGAGCGATGTGATGCAATTACTACCTCAACTTTTTGAGCGTTCGCCATATGCTGTTATGTGCGGCGGCTCAATGCTTTATATCGATGCTGTATGTAAAGGTATCGATGACATTCCTACTATTAGCGATGAAATACGTCAACAAGTGTATGCCGAGTACGAGCAGTATGGACTTGATTATATGCTCAATCGTTTGCAAACACTCGATCCGGAGCATTATGCCGTTGTAGATAAGAAAAACCATAAGCGTGTAGTACATGCCATAGAGATTTGTTTGCAAGCCGGATGCTCGTACACTTCGTTGCGCACCAATAAAGCAAAGGAGCGCCCTTTCCGTATTGTCAAAATAGGACTTAATATGCCACGAGAGCAACTTTTCGATCGCATCAATCGCCGCGTATGGGCAATGGTCGAAGCAGGACTTCTTGAAGAAGCACGTAGAGTATATCCTATGCGACACCTCAATTCACTTAATACTGTTGGTTTCAAAGAGATGTTTGCCTATTTCGATGGAACAATGGATTACGATACAGCTGTGGCACGCATACAAAAAAATACACGTGTATATGCCAAGAAGCAGCTTACGTGGTATGCTAAGGATAAGGATATGCAATGGTTCGTACCCGGTGATTCTGCTATTATCGAGTATATAAAGTCGCAGATATAATATAGTATTGTGTCTAACCAACTCAATGCTATATTATAGTATTTAAAAACTCTAATATACAAGCCTTTATCGTCTTATGTCTCACACACGCACCATCAATATATTCCTTGCTTCGAGCAATGAACTAATAAACGATCGCAATAGTTTTCAGGCTTTTATTGCTTCGCTCGACGATATTTACGAGAGTCGCGGCTGGCGCATCAAGTGTCGCCGATGGGAGGACTTTCCGGCCTACTGCACCGGTAGCCGCACACAAGATGCCTACAACAAGATAGTGCGAGCCAGTGATATGTGCATTGCCTTGTTTCATATGCAGGCGGGCCAATACACCATCGAGGAGTT
>JAFZDG010000118.1 GCA_017561285.1 Bacteroidaceae bacterium | reverse complement strand
TTCTATACAGGTCTTACTCACAAGATTGGTGAGGTGCACGATGGTGCAGCTACAATGGACTGGATGGGGCAAGAACAAGAGCGTGGTATTACCATTCAATCGGCTGCTACAACCACATTCTGGAATTATCGTGACGAGAAATATAAAATTAACCTTATCGACACCCCGGGACACGTTGACTTTACTGTAGAGGTAGAGCGTTCATTGCGTGTGCTTGATGGTGCCGTTGCTGCTTTCTGTGCTGTAGGTGGTGTTGAGCCCCAATCTGAAACAGTATGGCGTCAAGCTGATAAATATAATGTTCCCCGTATCGGTTATGTAAACAAAATGGACCGTTCGGGTGCTAACTTCTTTGAGGTTGTTCGTCAGCTTAAAGAAGTTCTCGGTGCAAATCCTTGCCCCATTCAAATTCCTATCGGTGCTGAAGAGACTTTCAAGGGCGTAGTTGACCTTGTGACTATGAAAGGTATCGTATGGAACGACGAGACTATGGGTGCCGGCTTTGAGGAAGTTGAAATTCCTGCTTCATTGAAAGAAGAGGCCGAGGAGTGGCGTGAGAAAATGTTGGAGGCTATCGCTGAGTGCGATGAGGCTCTTATGGAGAAATACTTTGAAGATCCCGCTACTATCACAGAAGATGAGATTTGTGCTGCTATCCGCAAGGGTACACTCTCGATGTCAATCGTTCCTATGGTATGTGGTTC
The DNA here is from genome assembly GCA_017561285.1 of Bacteroidaceae bacterium. Taxonomy (GTDB): domain Bacteria; phylum Bacteroidota; class Bacteroidia; order Bacteroidales; family Barnesiellaceae_A; genus Barnesiella_A. The sequence goes on along the minus strand of JAFZDG010000118.1, from coordinate 8,575 downwards.
GTCTTTCAAAAACAAAGGTGTTCAAACCCTTCTTAACTCGGTTTGTGCATACCTCCCCAGCCCCGCAGATACTCCCGCTGTAGAAGGTCATCATATTGATGATCCCGAGACTGTAATTACTCGTCAACCCCTTTCTACCGAGCCTATGTGTGCATTGGCGTTTAAGATTGCTACCGACCCCTATGTAGGTCGTCTTTGCTTCTTCCGCGTGTACTCAGGTGAGATGGTTGCCGGTTCGTACATTCTCAATGCTCGTTCGGGCAAGAAAGAGCGTGTATCACGTCTCTTCCAAATGCACTCAAACAAGCAAAACCCCAAAGATGTAATCGGTTGTGGTGATATCGGTGCCGGTGTAGGTTTCAAAGATATTCGCACTGGTGATACTCTCTGTGCTGAAGATGCTCCTATCATTCTCGAGGCTATGGACTTCCCCGAGCCTGTTATCGGTATCGCAGTAGAGCCCAAAACTCAAAAAGACCTCGACAAACTTGGTGTTGGTCTTCAAAAACTCGCCGAGGAGGATCCCACATTCCGCGTACAAAGCAACGAAGAGACTGGTCAAACAGTTATCAGCGGTATGGGTGAGCTTCACTTGGATATCATTATCGACCGTCTCCGTCGTGAGTTTAAGGTAGAGTGTAACCAAGGTCGTCCTCAGGTTACCTATAAAGAGGCTATCACAACTGCAGTTGAGCACCGTGAGGCATTCAAGAAACAATCTGGTGGTCGTGGTAAATTTGCGGTTATCGTTGTTCGTATTGAGCCTGCTGATGCCGGTTTCGAAGGTGGTCTTCAATTTGTTGACGAGGTTAAGGGTGGTAACATTCCCAAGGAGTTTATCCCCGCTATCCAAAAGGGTTTCACAACTGCTATGAAGACTGGTGTATTGGCCGGTTTCCCCTTGGATTCACTCAAAGTAACTGTAATTGATGGTCAATATCACCCCGTAGACTCAGACCAATTGTCATTTGAGCTTTGTGCTATCCAAGCCTTCAAAGAGGCATGCGCTAAAGCACGTCCCGTATTGCTCGAGCCTATTATGAAGGTAGAGGTGGTAACTCCCGAAGAGAGCATGGGTGATGTAATCTCTGACCTTAACAAGCGTCGTGGTCAAGTAGAGGGTATGGAATCAAGCCGTTCGGGTGCTCGCATTGTGAAAGCTAAGACTCCTCTTGCCGAGATGTTCGGTTATGTTACAGCTTTGCGTACCATTACATCAGGTCGTGCAACTTCGACTATGACATTCTCTCACTACGATGAGGTAAGCGCATCAATTGCCAAGACTGTGTTGACCGAGGTAAATGGTCGTGTAGATTTATTGTAAAAAATAGTATCATATAAAATAAAATGGAACAAAAAATCAGAATTAAACTGAAATCTTACGATCACAACTTGGTTGACAAGTCAGCCAAGAAGATCGTAGATGCTGTGAATGCTACCGGTGCAAGCTGGAAAGGTCCTGTACCCCTACCTACTCACAAGCGTATTTTCACAGTAAACCGCTCTACATTCGTAAACAAAAAATCGAGAGAGCAATTTCAATTGTGTTCGTACAAACGCCTTATCGACATCTATGGTTCTACAACACAAACTGTAGATGCTTTGATGAAGTTGGAGTTGCCCAGCGGCGTTCATGTAGAAATTAAAGTGTAATTATCATTATTAACAAAGAAAAGAAATGCCAGGATTATTAGGAAAGAAAATCGGAATGACATCCGTTTTCAGTGAGGGTAAAAACGTACCCTGCACAGTTATCGAAGTTGGTCCTTGCGTAGTTACTCAAGTGAAGACAGTTGAGACTGATGGCTACGAGGCAGTACAAGTAGGTTTCGTTGATAAAAAAGAGAAGCACACTAACAAGCCTCAAGCCGGTCACTTCAAGAAAGCCGGAGTAGCACCCAAGAGACACTTGGCCGAGTTCAAATTTGACACTGAGTACAAGCTGGGTGATGAAATAGGCGTAGACTTCTTCGCCGACGCAGCCTATGTAACAGTGGTAGGTACCTCAAAGGGTAAAGGTTTCCAAGGTGTTGTAAAACGTCATGGTTTTGGTGGTGTTGGTCAAACAACTCACGGTCAGCACAACCGTCTTCGTGCACCCGGTTCTATCGGTGCATGTTCTTACCCCGCACGCGTATTCAAAGGTACACGCATGGCCGGTCAAATGGGTAACCAACGCGTAACAGTGCAAAACCTTCAAGTGTTAAATGTTATGCCGGAGCACAACCTCCTCGTTATCAAAGGTTCGGTTCCCGGTTGTAAAGGTTCAATCGTAATAATTGAAAAGTAATGGAACTGAGCGTATATAACATCCAAGGTCAAGACACCGGTAAGAAGGTGGCTTTGAACGACGCCGTATTCGGCATCGAGCCCAACGACCACGCTATTTACTTGGACGTAAAACAATTCCTTGCCAACCAACGTCAAGGTACACATAAGTCAAAAGAAAGAAGCGAAGTATCAGGTAGTACTCGTAAGCTCCACAAGCAAAAAGGTACCGGTGGTGCCCGTATCGGTGATATCAACTCACCCGTATTGGTAGGTGGTGGTCGTGTATTCGGTCCCAAACCCCGCGATTATCGCTTCAAACTCAACAAAAAAGTTAAAGCTTTGGCACGCAAATCGGCCCTTACATACAAGGCTCAAGAGAATGCCATCGTAGTAGTTGAGGACTTCTCGTTTGAGGCTCCCAAGACCAAAGAATTCGTAGCTTTGACAAAAAAATTGCAAGTTGCTGATAAAAAGATCGTTTTGGTTTTGTCAGACCAAAATAAAAACGTATATTTGTCGGCTAGAAATTTGACAAATGCTCGTGTGATAACTCTCTCGGATCTCAATACCTACAGAGTGCTTGATAATAAGGCACTTGTACTTACTGAGAGCGCCTTGGAAGCTATCAACCAATTTTAATGTATAGGAGGCAAAAACGATGGGAATCATTATAAAACCTATAGTAACTGAAAAGATGACACAAATAAGCGAGAAGTATAACCGCTTCGGCTTCCGTGTCGATCCTAAAGCTACCAAAGCTGAAATTAAGGACGCAGTAGAGAAACTCTATGGCGTTAAAGTTGTGGCTGTAAATACTATGATTGTAGCCGGTAAAAACAAAAGCCGCTACACCAAATCTGGTATCATCGAAGGTCGTACAGCAACTTATAAGAAAGCCTTGGTAACAGTAAAAGAAGGTGAAACGATAGATTTTTTCAGCAATATTTAATAAATAATGGCAGTACGTAAACTAAAGCCCACTACACCGGGGCAGAGACACAAGGTTATAGGTGCATTTGATAAAATCACTGCTAGTGCACCTGAAAAGTCTCTTATTGTTGGTAAGAGAAAAACCGGTGGCCGTAACAACGAAGGTCACCTCACAATGCGTTATATCGGTGGCGGTCACAAACAACGCTACAGATTTATCGACTTTAAGAGAGAGAAAGACGGTGTACCCGCAGTAGTAAAAACAATCGAATACGATCCCAACCGTTCGGCTCGTATCGCGTTGCTTTTCTATGTTGACGGTGAGAAACGTTATATTATTGCACCCAACGGTTTGGAAGTTGGCATGACTGTAATGAGTGGTTCAAACGCAGCGCCCGAGATTGGTAACTGTCTTCCTTTGAAAGACATACCCGTAGGTACTGTAATCCACAACATTGAGCTTCGCCCCGGTCAAGGCGCATTTATGGTGCGTTCGGCTGGTACTTTCGCCCAGTTGACTTCGAAGGAAGGTAACTATGCAATTATCAAGTTGCCTTCAGGTGAAACACGTAAAGTTTTGGCTACTTGCAAAGCTACCATCGGTAGTGTAGGTAACTCTGACCACGCTCTCGAGCAATCAGGTAAAGCCGGTCGCTCACGCTGGTTGGGTCGTCGCCCCCGCAACCGTGGTGTTGTTATGAACCCTGTTGATCACCCCATGGGTGGTGGTGAAGGACGTGCATCGGGAGGTCATCCTCGTTCACGCAAGGGTCTTTATGCTAAGGGCTTGAAGACTCGCGCACCGAAGAAACAATCTTCGAAGTATATCATTGAAAGAAGGAAAAAGTAATCTGAAAAACTGAAAAGAACATGAGTCGTTCATTGAAAAAAGGCCCATTTATCAGTGTGAAGCTCGACAAGAAAGTCGCTGCTATGAATGAAAGCGGTAAAAAAGCCGTTATCAAAACATGGTCACGCGCATCTATGATTTCTCCCGACTTCGTAGGTCATACTTTCGCCGTTCACAATGGTAACAAGTTTATTCCCGTTTATGTTACAGAAAACATGGTAGGTCACAAATTGGGCGAGTTTGCCCTTACTCGTAACTTCCGTGGTCACAGCGGTAACAAGAAAAAATAAGGCCTAAGGGAATACATATATTTATAATACAAAAAAACATTTAGAAATGGGTGTAAGAAAAAAAATATCAGCCGATAATAGAAAAGAAGCCCTGAAAACTCAGTACTTCGCAAAGCTGAACAACGTACCTACTTCGCCTCGCAAAATGCGTTTGGCAGCCGATATGGTAAGAGGTATGGAAGTGTTCAAAGCTTTGGGTGTACTCAAGTTCTCTAACAAAGAGGCTTCTCAAAGACTCGAGAAACTGCTCCGTTCGGCCATTGCCAACTGGGAACAGAAAAACGAGCGCAAGGCCGAAAGCGGTGAGCTTTACATCTCAAAGATTTTTGTTGATGGTGCAGCTATGCTCAAACGCCTTCGTCCTGCTCCTCAAGGAAGAGGTTACAGAATTCGCAAACGTTCAAACCATGTAACCTTGTTTGTAGATACTATTACTAAAAACGATCAAAATTAATTGCTCGATGGGACAGAAAATAAATCCGATAAGTAACCGTTTGGGTATCATACGTGGTTGGGATTCTAACTGGTATGGTCACTACAGCGAACGTCTGCTGGAAGACAGCAAAATACGCAAGTATCTCAATGCCCGTCTTGCCAAAGCCAGCGTGTCGCGTATCATCATCGAGCGCACTCTCAAGCTCACTACCATTACGGTGTGTACGGCTCGCCCCGGTCTGATCATTGGCAAAGGCGGCCAAGAGGTAGACAAGCTCAAAGAAGAGTTGAAGAAAATTACCGACAAGGAAGTACAAATCAATATCTACGAGGTAAAACGCCCCGAACTCGATGCAGTAATCGTAGCTAGCCAAATAGCTCGCCAAATCGAAGGCAAAATTGCCTATCGTCGTGCTGTGAAGATGGCCATCGCATCAACAATGCGTATGGGTGCAGAGGGTATCAAGATTCAAATTTCGGGCCGTCTTAACGGTGCTGAAATGGCTCGTTCGGAGATGTTCAAAGAGGGACGTACTCCCCTTCACACACTCCGCGCAGATATCGACTACGCTCTTGTTGAAGCATTGACCAAAGTGGGTATCATTGGTGTAAAAGTATGGATTTGCCGTGGTGAGGTATATGGCAAGCGCGATCTTGCTCCCTCATTCACTACCAATGCCAAGGAGTCTCGCGGTGCCGGTAACGGTCCCAAGAAAGGCTTCCGTAAACCCAAAAATAATCGTTAAACGCATTGAAAAAGTAAACCATGTTACAACCGAAGAAAACAAAATTCAGAAGACAACAAAAAGGGCGTATGAAAGGTAACGCCCAAAGAGGTAACCAGTTGGCCTTCGGTTCATTTGGCATAAAGACCTTGCAAGCAAAGTGGATTACCGGTCGTCAAATTGAGGCAGCTCGTATCGCCGTTACCCGCTATATGCAACGTCAAGGACAGATATGGATTCGTATCTTCCCCGATAAACCGATTACAAAGAAGCCTGCAGAGGTACGTATGGGTAAAGGTAAAGGTTCGCCCGAAGGTTTCGTGGCTCCCGTTACTCCCGGTCGCATCCTCATCGAGGTTGAAGGTGTACCCTATGACGTAGCAAAAGAGGCATTGCGTCTTGCCGCTCAAAAACTCCCCGTAGTAACCAAGTTTATAGTTCGTCGTGATTACGATGAGAGCCAAAATGTCTAAGATATGAATAAAGCAGAAATCAAAGAGCTGAGCACAAAAGAGCTCAACGAGCGTCTTGAGGCAGCAGTAGTGGCCCTCAATCAATTGGAGATCAACCACAGTGTTTCTCCCCTGGACAACCCTGCCAAGATCACCCAAGACCGCAAAATGATTGCTCGTATGAAAACCGAGCTTCGTAGTCGCGAACTCAACAACAAATAAACCGACATGGAAAAGAGAAGTTTAAGAAAAGAGAGAGTTGGTGTTGTTTCGAGCAACAAGATGGACAAGACAATCGTTGTTACCATCAAGTGGAAAGAGAAACACCCGATCTATGGTAAGTTCGTAAACAAAACGAAAAAATACCACGCCCATGACGAGAAGAACGAATGCAACATCGGCGACACAGTACGTTTGATGGAAACTCGTCCGCTGAGCAAAACTAAAAGATGGAGATTAGTACAAATCATCGAAAGAGCTAAGTAATTATGATACAACAAGAATCGAGACTTACAGTAGCCGATAACAGCGGAGCCAAAGAGGCTCTTTGCATCCGCGTATTAGGTGGTACAGGTCGTCGTTATGCTTCGGTAGGCGACATCATCGTCGTAACCGTAAAGAGCGTGATACCTTCTAGCGATATGAAGAAAGGTACCGTGTCTAAAGCTGTTATCGTACGTACAAAGAAAGAAGTACGTCGTGCCGACGGTTCATATATCCGTTTTGACGACAATGCATGTGTGCTGTTAAATAACGCCGGCGAGCTAAGAGGTAGCCGCATTTTCGGACCGGTGGCGAGAGAATTGCGTGCTGCTAACATGATGAAAATCGTATCTTTGGCTCCCGAAGTCCTTTAATCGACTAAAAAACGAAAAGAATGAGCAAGTTACACATCAAAAAAGGTGACACCGTATATGTAAACGCTGGTGAGTCTAAGGGTAAAACCGGTCGTGTATTGCGCGTGTTCGTAAAAGAACAACGCGCCATCGTAGAAGGTGTAAATATGGTGACTAAAAGCACCAAGCCTAATGCAAAAAATCCTCAAGGAGGATTGGTAAAAAAAGAAGCTCCTCTTCATATCTCGAACCTCAACGTAGTAGACCCCAAGACAGGCAAGGCTACACGTATCGGTCGTCGCACAAATGAAGCAGGCGTGACAGTACGTTATTCTAAAAAATCTGGTGAGGAGATTAAGTAATGACAAATACAGCAAATCTTAAAAAAGACTATCTCGAAAGAATAGTACCTGCTCTTCAAAAAGAGTTCAACTATACTTCGGTAATGCAAGTACCCGTACTCAAGAAGATTGTTATCAATCAAGGTTTGGGTCAAGCTACTGCCGATAAGAAAATTATCGAGACAGCCATCAACGAGTTGACTGCCATTACAGGTCAAAAAGCCGTTGCTACACTCTCGCGCAAAGATATTTCAAACTTCAAATTGCGTAAGAAAATGCCCATCGGCGTAATGGTAACACTTCGTCGTGAACGTATGTACGAGTTCCTCGAGCGTCTTATCCGCGTCGCTCTTCCCCGTATTCGCGACTTCAAAGGTATCGAAGGCAAGCTCGATGGACGTGGAAATTATACACTCGGTATCCAAGAGCAAATAATTTTCCCTGAAATTAATCTCGATGGAATTACCAAAATTCTCGGAATGAATATTACCTTTGTAACTTCAGCCCAAACTGATGCCGAAGGCTATGCTTTGCTCAAAGAATTTGGTCTTCCTTTTAAGAACGCAAAAAACGACTAAGATATGGCTAAAGAATCAATGAAAGCCCGCGAGGTGAAAAGACAAAAACTCGTTGCTAAATACGCAGCTCGCAAAGCAGAGTTGAAAAAACTCGCTAAAAGCGAAGACTACGATGTAGCTTACGAAGCCAACCGCGCACTTCAGAATTTGCCTAAAAACGCTTCTTCGGTACGTTTGCACAACCGTTGCCAACTTACCGGTCGTCCCAAAGGTTACATCCGCCAATTTGGTATCTCTCGTATCCAATTCCGTGAGATGGCATCGGCAGGTCTTATACCGGGCGTAAAGAAAGCCAGCTGGTAAGAAACTTTTTATTATTTAGTGTTAAATATTGTCTGGACGGCCAGATCAATTTAAAACAAAACAATTATGACAGATCCTATTGCAGATTACCTCACCCGAGTGAGAAACGCCATCAAGGCTCAACACAGAGTCGTTGAGGTTCCCGCTTCGAACTTGAAGAAGGAAATCACCAAAATCCTTTTTGAAAAAGGTTACATCTTGAACTACAAGATCGTAGAAGAAGGCGTACAAGGCACAATCAAAATTGCCTTGAAGTATGATCCGGTAAACAAGGTAAACGCTATCAAGAGTCTTGAGCGCGTTTCTACACCTGGTTTGCGTCGTTACACAGGCTACAAAGAAATGCCTCGTGTATTGAATGGTTTGGGTATAGCTATCCTCTCTACTTCAAAGGGTGTTATGACCGATAAGGAAGCCCGCGAGTTGAAAATAGGTGGCGAAGTATTGTGTTACATCTATTAATCATCAGGAGGAAAAATTATGAGTAGAATAGGAAAATTGCCCATAGCTCTCCCCGCCGGAGTAACTGTAGCTGTTGACAGCGAAAACGTTGTTACTGTTAAG
>JAFZDG010000117.1 GCA_017561285.1 Bacteroidaceae bacterium | reverse complement strand
TCAATCTCTACATCGAAGCCTATGTTATTGGTCAAGAGCGCACCATAGATATTGGTACGGTGGTTGGCTATAACGGGGATATTGGTAAACGTGCGTGTTTTCACACCATTGTCATCACCGTAGCTTAACTCTACGTTAACGACTTTCTTTTCATCACCTACAAGAAGATAGGCCATTGCCAAGTAGTCATAATCTGCAACAGGGAACTCGCCTACAGCAACATCAGTATCTACGGGACGAGCAGCAAGAGCAAATGTATGCTCCTCATTGATGTTTCCTTCAAGTACTTTTGTTGCAAAATTGAATGTTCTGTAAATACCTTTTACTTTTACTCCTGTTTTGGTTACATCCACTTCATTTTTCACACTGAGGTCGTTGGTACCGATGTTGAGTTGTGCAAAAGGACGTGTAAGGGTTACAGGTTCACTCTTAGCAGCATCTACTGTCACCGACTTGTAGCAATAGAAAGCATCGTTGGCATCGCTGTTACATACAGTTTCATCATAATCTACAGTCAAAACCTTATCAACGAAATTAACTTTGTAAGGAGATTCGGAAGAAGCTGCCCAGAAGAGCACATTGTAAGTTTTACCAGCAGCCAATTGAATGTTAATAGTTCGTTTACCATTAAAATCATTGATTATAACGGGCTTAAACTCGTTTGCATCAGATGACAAACGCTGAATAGGATTGCCTTGCTCGTCATACACTGCATACTGCAATTGAGTGGCTGTAGTACCATCGCTGAAGGCACGAGTAGCCATTTGGGGAGTGCTAATCTCAAAAGAGATAGTAGCTTCGCCGTTGCCAAGAAGATCATTCTCTTTTTGGCAAGCTGTTGTAAGCAACAACATCATTGTTGCAAACAAACCGAAAAATAGGTTTTTCTTCATAGTTTATAAAATATTGATTAATAATAAAATAACTTCCACGTTCCGCTATTTGCACCTACGCTATACAATGACATAACCGGTACACGAGAGGTCTATGTACCGTTATTATATGCATTGCACATTGTTATTAATGCAAATGGATGCACAAATGTAAACATAAGTTCACAATTTACCCCCCCCGATTGCTAAATTTTGTTAAATTCAGCAATCAAGTACGCTTTTTCTGTAGGCCACAGCACAAAGCTTGACTACAGCACATTTTTAAAACATACTCCGATTATAACAAACGACCTATTACTTTGTTTTGCCCTTGTCGCATAAAGAATTCCCCAAGAGAGATATATTATATATTATATGTATATAGGTGACGGACTACCGGCGCTCCTCGAGCCGAGGTACAAAAAAAGTGAGGGAGTGCCAAACCGTTTTGACACTCCCTCTATAGTTGCTTATCTATCTTAATAAATTACTTGACCTTGTTGGGGTACAACAACCGCTGACAATCAATGCGCATAATGCGATTGGGTGTTTCGTCAAGGGGCATATCGATTACATTCGATACGACACGCGATGTAAAATAGCTGTTGCTCATGGCCTGATATATATTGACGAAGGCTACCAACTGCACTACCACACGTGTAAAATGACCTTCGGGGAACTCGTTGAGCAAATCACACACCTCAACATTCATCTCGGCAAACGAAGCAAAGCCTTCGCGAGCTATCGCATTACCCTCTTCATCTATTACCTCGCAAGCCAACTGCAACGAAGCAAAGTTTTGACCACGCGCACGACCATCGGCCTTTTCGTAATCATTGCGAACGTATGGGGTTGGAAATAGCCCACGCTCATCGACACGAGCCAACGATTTACTCTCTATACATTGCTCATATACCTCACGCCCGATGGCGCGATACAATTCATCAAGTGTTATCCCGAAGTTATATGCCATAATTCCTGCTCTCAATTTTGACGCAAAATTAGTATTTTTAAACGAATTTACCTACCTTTAAGTAATATTTTATCAAATTTACAATTTTCTCAACCGGCCTCCACAATCTACATTATTATATATTAATTCTACTTTTGCTTTTATCAAGCTCACATACAAGCCCACCATCCAAGCAGCGTAAATTACACCGCAAAAATGACAATAGACTTAAAAACTGTATAAATTCTTTATATTGCCGACAAGTTGTGTTATCTTTGTAGCTTGATATTATAGGCACCCACAAAAAGGGTAAACAGCAAAACGCCAAAACAATATGAATATGAACAATATGAAACAGTACAACTTACTGAACACAGTGATGGGTTGGGTAGTATTTGCCATAGCAGCTATCACCTACATCCTCACACTCGAGCCAACAGCCAGTTTTTGGGACTGTGGCGAATTTATTGCCTCGGCATATAAACTCGAAGTGGGCCACCCCCCCGGCAACCCCATCTTTATGCTCACCGGTCGTTTCTTTGCCAACTTTGCATCGGACCCCTCTCAGGTTGCCTATATGCTCAACCTGATGTCGGCATTGCTCAGCGCCGGAACCATTCTATTCCTATTCTGGACCATCACACACCTGGCCAAGAAGTTGGTAGCACCTCAAGGAACCGAGATGACCGCAGCCCGTATGATTACCATATTGGCCAGTGGTCTTGTGGGTGCATTGGCCTATACATGGAGCGACACATTCTGGTACTCGGCCGTTGAGGGTGAGGTGTATGCCTACTCATCGTTCTGTACAGCAGCGGTATTTTGGCTCATACTCAAGTGGGAAAGCGTTGCCGATGAGCCTTACGCCAACCGTTTTCTCATACTCATAGCCTATATTATGGGCGTATCTATTGCCGTACACTTGCTCAACCTGTTGTGTATCCCGGCCATTGTATTGGTATATTACTACCGCAAATTCAACAACGTAAGTGCCAAAGGTTCTTTGGTGGCATTGCTCGTTTCGTTTGTGATTATAGCCTTGTTGCTCTACGGTATAGTACCGGGATTTGTGAAGGTTGCAGGATGGTTTGAGCTACTCTGTGTCAACGCATTGGGAATGCCCTATAACACAGGAGTCATCATATACTTCTTGCTCACAATGGGCATCATTGCATGGTCTATCTACGAGACCTTCTCGGGTAAAGACTACACACGCGCCCGCATACTTTTCTTGTGCAGCATCATCCTCTCGGGTATGCCTTTCATCACCGACAACATCCTTATAGGATTGATATTATGCGGCCTACTTATCGCAGCCGTATTTGTCATCAAGAAGGTTTCGTTCCGCCTGATGAACACCATCTTGGCCGGTTTGTTGGTTATACTCATTGGCTACTCATCGTATGCACTCATACTCATACGCTCGGCCGCCAATACACCTATGGATCAGAACTCGCCCGAAGATATTTTTACACTCGGCAGTTACCTCAACCGCGAGCAATATGGCGAAACGCCGCTGTTGTATGGTCAAACATTTGTGTCGAAAGTAAAACGTGTCAATGGCGAAGCCCAAATAAAAGAGGGCAAAGATATATACCAAAAGGTAATAAAGACATCGCCCGAAGAGCGCGACCGCTATGTAGTAACCGGCAAGAAAGAGTCGTACATATATGAGAGCAGTTCGCAAATGCTCTTCCCCCGTATGCATAGCAATAAGCCCAATCACATCTCGGCCTACCGCGAATGGTCGGGTGCTTCGGCTGCCCAAAAGCCCACTTTTGCTCAAAATATGCAATTCTTCCTCGACTATCAGCTCAACCATATGTATTGGCGATACTTCTTGTGGAACTTTGCAGGCCGTCAAAACGACATACAAGGTCATGGCGAGGTAGATAAGGGCAATTGGATAAGTGGATTTAACTTTATAGACAAATATCGCGTAGGCGATGCATCGCTCCTACCCGACGACATGGCCAACAATGCCGGTCGCAATGTATTCTATATGTTGCCGCTCATCTTGGGTATCATAGGACTTTTGTACCAAGCCTTTGCCGGCAAGAACGGCATTGAGCAGTTCTGGGTAACATTCTTCCTCTTCTTTATGACCGGTATTGCCATTGTTATATACCTCAACCAAACACCCTATCAACCTCGCGAACGCGACTACGCCTATGCCGGTTCGTTCTATGCCTATACCATATGGATAGGACTTGGTGTGGCAGCTGTGGTTCGCGGATTGGAGATAGCCTTTGAGAAGATGCGCATCAACAACAAGACCATCCCTGCCATTGTGGCATCGGTGTTGTGCTTGTGCGTACCGTTGCAAATGGTGAGCCAAACATGGGACGACCACGACCGTTCGGGACGTTACATCGCTCGCGACTTTGGTATGAACTACCTCTCGAGCGTTGAGCCCAATGCCATTATCTTCACCAATGGCGATAATGACACCTTCC
>JAFZDG010000116.1 GCA_017561285.1 Bacteroidaceae bacterium | reverse complement strand
ATCCAGTCGTTGGCAGCACCGGCGGGGGTATATTGCGATGTGCTGCTTATAAACATATCTTTACTTGTGTTGCTGTCGCGAAGGAGAATCCAGGGATTACCTACCGAGAAACCTACACTCTGCATAAATGAAGATGGAGTAAGTTGATCCTCATCATAAAAAGTAAGACCGGCCTTGTTACCATCGTTGAAGTTATACTCAAACAAAGTAGATTGAGCCGACACACCACCAATCGCAAGAATGGCTGTGAGTAAAAGAGCAGTATTTTTTTTCATACAATATAAAATATATACTTAGATGTTTCGTTTCGATGGCGCAAAGGTAATACAAATTGTACGCTCATACAAGAAGTTACAACTTATATTGCAAATAGATGATAGCAAATAGATGCAAAGAGGTATATAGCACCACATATATAATATATATAGAAAGAGGCTGCACCCTCGTGGATGCAGCCTCAACGTTCATTGTATTGTCATTGTAAAGATTAAACTTTCATTTTATGGTGCGATTGTTGCTTTACAGCATCTACAACGTTAACGATGTAGTCGCTCAAGCTCTCGGCCTCGGCAACAATATCCATATAGTATATACCTTCTTGATAATTGTACATATGGGTATTGATATTCTCCATATTGGCCGAACGCAATTGATTGCGGAAGTTGTTTATCTCATTCTCCTTGTTATAGGTGGCAATGATATCGGCATTTTCGCCCTTTGACAATACAGCCACAAGGCTATCGAGGGCATCGGCATCGAGCGCCAAAAGGGCATCGATATTAGACATAATCTCATCGTTGAACTTCACGCCGGCCTCTTGCTTGCGCACCAATGTGCGAGCCAGGTTGTAGCAACTATCGCCTATGCTCTCTATCTCAGTAACCATTGTGAGCATAGCATTTACTTGCAACTTACCATCGTAGCTCAAACGACCGCTTACCACTTTGTTCAAGAACGAAGCAATCTCAATCTCCATACGGTCGCATATTTGCTCATACTTCTCGATGCGGCTATACAACTTAGAGTAGGCCTCGCTACCCTCTTTCTCGTGCAAGAGGTCTTGTATCATACCAAACATACGGCGCACGCGCTCGGCATAAACCACAATCTCCTGACGGGCTTGGGGCAGGTTCAACTCCGATGCAGCCATCATACCGGTGCTGATATATTTGAGTTGGAACTCCTCATCGGTAGATGATTTTTGCTTGATAACGGTGGTAACAATCTTCTCGTACAACTTAACAAACCATATCATAATGAGCACGTTGCACACATTGAATACCGAGTGGAACAATGCCAAAGAGAACGATACGGTAGTTGCAGCACGTGCAGCCTCGGCAGGAGGCAAAAGTGCAGCCGAAGAGTCTAACAAATAGTTCACTTCTTCTACCGACATACCATTTAATTGTCCGACAAGGGCAATAATCATATGGGTAAAGGGGTAGAACAATATAAGCATCCAGCACACGCCAAATATATTGAACAAGAAGTGTGCAAAGGCAGCACGCTTGGCCGATACGTTGGCCGATAGAGCAGCCATATTGGCTGTAATGGTAGTACCGATATTCTCGCCCAACACCATCGCAGCAGCAATCTCAAACGAAATCCAACCTTGACTACACATAATGAGCGTAATAGCCATTGTTGCACTGGACGATTGCATGATGATGGTCATGATAGAACCAATGATCAAGAACAACAATATAGAACCATAGCCCATATTGGTGTATTGGTTGAGGAACTCCAATGCAGCGGGATTTTCTTGCAAGTTGGGAACCGAGTCTTTCATAAACTCCATACCCAAGAATAGCAATGAGAAACCGATGAGGAACTCACCCCAATAGCGACGTTGGTTGTTCTTAGAGAAGATAAGCGGTATAGAGATTGCCATAACGGGGAATACCACATCGGCAATCTTAACAGTAAAACCAAACAGAGAGATAATCCAAGCCGTAACGGTAGTACCCACATTGGCACCCATAATAACAGCTATAGATTGTGTGAGAGAAAGAAGTCCGGCATTGACAAAACTTACTACCATAACGGTAGTTGCCGAAGAAGACTGAATGAGCGCAGTAATGAGCACACCGGTGAGTACACCCATAACGCGGTTATTGGTCATCGAAGAGAGAATCTTCTGCATACGATCGCCGGCAGCTTTTTGCAGACCTTCGCTCATAATTTTCATTCCATAAAGGAACATTCCTAAGGCACCTACAAGTGTCAAGAAATCGAAAAATGAGTAATTCATTGTTTTTAATTTAGGATATATTTATTGTATTTTTCGCCTATAAGTTGTATATTAGCATCGCAAATGCGATTACCTAAAACTGTTTGCAAAAATAAACAAATAAAAATATTTGTAACAATATTACCTGATATATTTCACATTTGTTTCAAATTTTAACACTCATACCATGAACCCGCACATCTCAATTTTTTGTCGCAACACCCAATCATTCATCGAAGTAGAAGGTGGAGAGAGCTTGTTGAGTATATACAACCGCAGCGATATTCAATTGCCCCATCCGGCTGTTACGGCTCGTGTCAATAACAAATCGGAAAGTCTCAACTTCCGTATATATAACACTTGCGATGTAGAATTTGTCGATATAAGCGATGCATCGGGAATGCGAGCCTACGAGCGGTCACTCATCTTTGTGCTGTACAAGGCTGTTGACGAATTGTTTCCCGGTCGCAGACTGCGTGTCGAACACTCTATTGCCAATGGCAAATATTGTCTGTTGGGCGAATCGAAAGAGCCTGTCGAGCCACAAACCGTTGAGGCCATACGCGGTCGTATGCAAGAGATTATAGACAAAGATTATCCCTTCGAACAAAAAATAGCCCATACGAGCGATGTGATAGAGATCTTTGAAAAACAAGGACTCTCCAAGAAAACCGAGTTGCTGAGTACCATTGGCGACCTATACACCGAATATTACGAACTCGATGGCTTGGCCGATATGTATTACAGCTGGCTCGTTCCTTCAACCGGATACCTCAAAGTCTTCGATTTGCAGCCCTATGCACAGGGTATGCTCTTGCTACCGCCCGACAAAAACAATCTGTCGCAACCGGCCCAACCCATCAACCAACAAAAGATGCTCGAGGCTTTTGAAAAGTACACTACCTTCAACGAAATCATCGGTCTGAACGGCGTGGGTGTACTCAACAGAGCGATTGACCAAGACAAGGCTTGGGCACTGATACAAGTAGCCGAGGCACTGCACGAAAAACAAATTGCTGCCATTGCCGAAGATATTGCACAGAGATTTCATCAAGGCGAAGCACGCATTGTACTCATATCGGGGCCCTCATCATCGGGCAAAACAACATTCTCGAAACGACTGTCGGTGCAACTGATGACCAACCGCCTGTTGCCGGCAGCCATATCGCTCGATGACTATTTTGTAAACCGAGTAGATACCCCACTGGATGAGGATGGCGAATATGACTACGAATCGTTGTATGCACTTGACCTGAAACGATTTAACAGCGACTTGCAACGATTGCTCAAAGGCGAGTCGGTAGCACTACCCACCTACGACTTCAAGAGTGGCTCGCGCATAGAGAATGCCAAGACAATGCAACTCACGCCCAACACCGTACTCATACTCGAGGGCATACACGCACTCAACCCCGAGCTTACATCGTCTATAGCCCAAGAACAAAAGTATGGTATATATGCATCGGCTCTTACCTCGCTATCGATAGACGACCACAACTGCATACCCACCACCGACAACCGCCTGTTGCGCCGCATTGTACGCGATGCAAAGACTCGCGGAGTATCGCCCAAAGATACCATTGCGCGCTGGCCGAGTGTGCGCCGCGGCGAAGATAAATGGATATTCCCTTACCAAGAGAATGCACATGCAATGTTCAACTCATCGTTACTCTTTGAGTTGGCAGTTATTCGCGACTATGCCATACCGGTATTGCGCTCGGTACCGCGCAATTGCGCCGAGTATGCCGAGGCTTCGAGACTACTCAAATTCCTACACTATTTCCGTTCGCTGCCCGAGAAGGAGATACCACCCACATCGCTCCTTCGCGAGTTTCTCGGCGGTAGCAGTTTCAGGTATTAAAGCAGCACTATCGTAACTACGATACAACAACAACATCTCGGCATAATGTGATTGCAACAGCATCCGTTGTGCCGAGATGCCTATTTTGTTTGACCGCCATCCAACTCAACTGCGCCGCAGCTTTGGTTACACCCAAGATAGCTATGCTCGGGATAAAAAATAAACAAGTTTATTTTGTTCTCCTCTCGCTTATCGCACTTTGGCTGTGGCCGAAGATAGCTATGCTCGGGATAAAAAATAAACAAGTTTATTTTGTTCTCCTCTCGCT
>JAFZDG010000115.1 GCA_017561285.1 Bacteroidaceae bacterium | reverse complement strand
TATGAAAAAAGTAATTGCAACAACAAACGCTCCCGCAGCAATCGGCCCTTACAGCCAAGCTATCCAAACCGGTAATATGCTCTTTATCTCAGGTCAAATTCCCGTAAACCCCGCTACAGGCGAAGTTCCCGAAGGTATCGTAGCTCAAACAACTCAAGTATTTGCCAACATCAAGGCTATCCTCACCGAGGCCGGTTACACTATGGAGAACGTTGTTAAAACAACTGTATTGCTCTCTGACATTGCCAACTTCGTACCCATGAACGAGGTATATGCTCAAGCATTCGAAGGCTGCGAGGCTTATCCCGCACGTGCCGCTTTCGCTGTTCGCGACCTCCCCAAAGGCGTAATGGTTGAAATCGAAGTGATCGCTGCGAAATAATAGCTAACAAAACATTTCAACAATGCTATGCGCAGGCTGTGCCACATCCGGCACAGCCTGCATTGCGTTTATACAAGATAGAGTAGGGTAGAAGAAAACCTTGCACATACTTTTACCTTCATTTTTTTGCACAATCTTTGGTTTTCTTATTATTTATTTAATATCTTTGCAATGATGAGGCACATAACCTCATTGCTACAAAAGTAGTAGATTGTATTAACGAAGCGTTTTTGCTTTATCTATCCATTGAAAATCGCCAAAAATTCAACCATTGGATAAAGCAGTCACAAGAATGCTCATGCTTGCTTGTATCCACCCCGGCAAGGGGAGATGCTATATAGCAATGCGTGGGGTGGGCTGTTTATTATGGTTAAGGCGTTTGGCGATGCCTCAATGGAAGTAAACTGAACATCGTCCCACGCTTTTTTTATTTAACCGCCTCAATGGGGATGTGAGAGGTAAGGAAACAATCAAAAACATGAAAAAATTTTCTCTCAAATCACTGCTTACAATAGCCTGCTTATTGTGCAGTATCAGCATCTATGCCCAAAAGTTCGAGGTCGATGGTATCTATTACAACATTAAAAGCGAAGATGAAGTTGAGGTTACTCAACCTTCATATAATGAATCTGCAGAAGGATACAGATACTTTGGATCCATAGAAATCCCCGAAAAGGTTACATATAGCGACATTACTTATAACGTTACTTCAATAGGTAATTTTGCTTTCAGTGGTTGCTATGACTTGATTAAGGTTGTAATTCCTAATAGTGTCACAAAGATAGGTTATTATGCAATCAATACTACTGGTTTGACGGAAGTTGTAATTCCCAATAGTGTCACTTTGATTGATGAAGGTGCTTTCTATTGTTGTTTTGAATTGAGAGACCTAACTATCAGTAATGGTGTCGCCTCGATAGGTGCTTTTGCGTTCTATCAATGCAATAGTTTGACCGAGATTACTATTCCTAACAGTGTCACAGAGATAGGTCAATCAGCTTTCCATTTATGTGAAAGAGCAACAGTATTAACATTAGGAAATAGAGTCAATAAGATAGGGATGTATGCTTTCGGTGATTGCAATAATATTAAAACAGTAAACTGTTATGCCCAAGAACCGCCATCTATATATGATAATACATTTTATATGTCCGAAAATGATAATATCACATTGCATGTGCAAGAAGGTTGTAAGGAGGCATACGAAAAAGCCGATTATTGGAATCGCTTCTTTAAGATCTATGAAGACCTCACTTATACAGCTGTTGAGGATATTACTTGCGATAATATCGATACCCCCATTGAATACTACGACCTTAATGGTCGCCGTGTGGTAGAGCCCCGAAAGGGTATCTACATCGTAAAGCAGGGTAGTACAGTAAAAAAAGTTGTGTTATTAGGTAAGTAGTTTAAATAAGCAATTAGTTTCAGCATCTCCGTTTTGAGGTGCTGAATCTTTTTTCCACCCCTGCGAGTGAAACAAAGAGAAGTCCACGCAGTGGGAATAGGTTAGAAAAAAACACCCGCCTGTGAGTTGAGGTACTCGTGGCGGGTGTGGTAGGGTATTAATAACCTTTCGTACTGATTATTTCTCGCTTGCGGCCTTGTCTTGCAGCTTCATGAGTTGGCGGTCGGCGAGTTCGAGTTGTATGATGCCATACTCGCGGTGCGATTGCAACGAATCGGTCATAACAAAGAGTTGTGCCATGCGATAGCTATTAGCAATTGCCTCGCGTGTGAGCTTGTCGAGTGAGAGGTCTTGCGATTTTCCACCTGTATATTTTACTCGTATTTTAGCATCACCATTGGCAGCTATAAACGACACAACATCTTGACATTGCGCCATATTATATGTTACCATCTCTATATTCATACCACCCGAAGCGTAACGATAGTTTTTACCACCATCATAGGCTATCTCGGCTGTACGAGCTGCACGACCATCGGCAGTTTGTACCGATATACCGGTATGTCCTATTTTCGACTTACCACAATAGACGCTTGTAAGCTGCAAATCGCCTTTCTCGGTCACTTGCACACGCAATTCGTTACGTCTCACTTCGCCTTTCGAACGAGTGCCTTTATATATATAATTGGCCAAAGTTTGCTCTTTACCTTCACGCGTCAATTCAAAGCGACCTTTTAATGCAGCCAATTCCGAAGTTGCCGCATTATAAAGGCTGTCAACCTCTATGAGTTCTTTTTCATATCGTTTCTGATTGATGTGGCATTGCAACAACATACCATTACGAATGACATCAACCTCTTGCGGATAGGTAGCACTGATGCTATCTACCCATTGAGTAGCTGCAATATAATCGCCACTTAAATAGAGTTGCTCGGCTTGATTGTACATCTCTTGAGCCAATTTTTCGTTATTTCCACAAGCTACTACCGAGAGGAGCAGGGGGAGCATGAGAATCTTATTTTTCATATCTTATATTGTTGTTTATTATATTGCACCTCGTTGCACATCTTTTACACCTTTTACGGTCTTCAATTTCTTGACAAGTGTATTTAGAGCCGATATATCATCGATAGCTACCGACAGATGACCTTGGAAAAGTCCATCGTCCGAATCAATAGAAATGCTTCGTAAGAATACATTTTTTTCTTTGTTTATGATAGACGAGATATTGGTTACGATACCTATATCGTCATGGCCTACAACACGCAATGTTACTACATATTTGGTACCCATCTTTCCGGCCCATCGGGCATTGATTACACGATAGGGATAACGTTCCTGCATATTGGCTGCATTGGGACAATCGGTGCGGTGTATCTTTATTGTGCCTTCAGACGAGACAAAACCAAATATTTTATCGCCAAATATAGGGCTGCAGCATCTTGCCAATCGGTAATCTACACCCTTAATATCTCCACCAATCACAAGTTCATCGACCTTATTGTCATCTATTGTTCTATTGTCGAGTGTATATTCGCCGGCCGAACGTTGTTCTTCGTCTTGTTGGTCTTTTTCCAATAGTGCAAGATAACGTTCTATTACATCATTTACTTCAATCTTGCCATCACCAAGCTCCAAGTAAAAGGCTGTAACAGTCTTATAGCCCATTTTCTTTATAAGACGCATCAATACCGATTCATCGACCTCTATTTTGCGATTTTTTGTACGCCGAGAAAGCAATTCTCTACCCAACTCGGCGTTCTTGTTTTCTATCTCATTCAGGGCTTGTTTTATTTTCACACGAGCCCTTGCCGATTGTGCTATATTGAGCCACTCTTTTTTGGGATGTCGTGCCGATGAGGTCAATATCTCTACGGTATCGCCACTTTTCAACTCATATTTGATGGTCTGATTCTTGCCATTTACTCGCGCTCCGGCACAAGCACAGCCCAACTTGGTGTGTATATGAAATGCAAAATCGAGAATCGTAGAACCGTAAGGAAACTTATACAAGTCACCTTTGGGCGAGAATACAAACACCTCTTTGTCATATATATCCATATTGAAGTCTTTGATTTTCTCCAACGGATCATTGTTTTCCGACTCCAATATATCACGAACACTATTCATCAGTGTATCAAGATTGCCTTCACTCTTGATACCCTTATATCGCCAGTGAGCTGCCAAGCCTCGTTCGGCAATCTCATCCATACGACGCGTGCGTATTTGCACCTCTACCCATTTATTGTCGGGACCAATAACAGTAGCATGCAACGATTCGTAGCCATTGCTCTTGGGATTGGACAACCAGTCGCGCATACGTCTCGGGTTGTGTGGGTACATATTGGTAACGATAGAAAAAGCTTTCCAACAATCGGACTTTTCATCCTTGCCCTCAGTTTCGAGTATCACGCGCACTGCAAAGAGGTCGTATATGCCGCCTACACCTATCTGTTGCTTTTTCATCTTGTTCCAGATAGAGTAAATAGATTTTGTACGACCTTTTATCTCAAACTTCAAGCCTGCTTTTTCCAGCTCGGCTTTGACAGGAGCAATAAAAGCGGTTATATATTCATCGCGATACTGCTTGGTTGCATTCAATTCTTGTGCAATAAGATTATAAGTATCTCGGTCGGAATATTTGAGAGCCAAATCCTCCAGCTCCGATTTTATCTTATACAGTCCCAATTTGTGTGCCAATGGCGCATATAGATTGGATGCTTCTTGGGTTATATGGCGGCGGTACTCGGCATCGGGATGATGATTGACCATACGCATCATACACAAGCAATCGACAATAATGATGAATATAACCCGAATATCATCGGCAAAAACAAGCAATAGGTTCTTGAAGTATTCGCTACTCATTGCACCCTGCTTGCTATCGAGTTCGCTGGTTTTAAGAAGCCCTTTTACAAGTTTGGCAACACCTTCGCCATAGCGACCGGCTATATCCTCTATCGAGATATACTCGCACGCAGCAAGTTGAGAAAGAAAGATGGCTATAACCATATCGCGTTCTGAACCCACTTTGTTGCACAACAGTAGTGCTGTGCTGGCACAGCGCAAGAGCGGATTGACGCTATGTTCATCTCTAAGCATCATCCCTTTAGCAATCGCATCGCGTATGAGACGGCTCAAAGAGACTATATCTCGGTATATCATTTCGCCGCACATAGCACTTACCAAGCTACGATAACAGTTTCGAAACTCGCACCATTCGCTCTCTGTAAAATATCTATTTGCGTTCATTACGTTTACAATTTGATGATAACAAAAGTACAATTTTTTCGCCAAAGATAAGAACCATCGACAGTTTTTTTGTGTTAATACAAAGAACTAAATATTCTCAAATATGAAAAGAACACAGATAATGGTTACAGGTGCTTGTTTGGCACTATCGAGTTTGGCAGGTGTAGAGGCTTGCACCGGCATCTCTTTTAAGGCAGCAGACGGTAGTTTTGTTGTAGCTCGCACCATCGAATGGGCCGGTAGTCCCCTCAAAAG
The DNA here is from genome assembly GCA_017561285.1 of Bacteroidaceae bacterium. Taxonomy (GTDB): domain Bacteria; phylum Bacteroidota; class Bacteroidia; order Bacteroidales; family Barnesiellaceae_A; genus Barnesiella_A. Next base: position 8,944 of record JAFZDG010000115.1, on the reverse strand, counting down.
CGAATATACTGTAGTGCCAAGAGGTAGCGAACTCATATCATATACACCAACAGGAGCCAATGGACTTAAATACAATGTGCGATACGGATTTATTGGCCTGAGTGTCGTAGAACCCGGATTTGTAGCCGAAGGTATCAATGAGGCAGGATTGTCGGCCGGTCTCTTCTACTTTCCTCATTATGGTAGTTACGAGGCATACAACTCATCGCTCAACGATAGCTCTATTGCCGACTTGCAGTTGGTACAATGGATGTTGTCGCAGTTTGGTACAATCGATGAGGTTATCGCCGCATTGCCCAATATTCATATTATTTCGCTCGATTCTACAATGCTCACCCTGCATTGGCGCATTGCCGAGCCAAGCGGACGACAAGTTGTGCTGGAGGTGATAGATGGCAAATATCATATACACGAAAATAAGATAGGTGTCATTACCAATGCACCCGAATTTACCTGGCATCTAACCAATCTCAACAACTACGTCAATCTATATCCCGGAGTAGCCCGCCCACAGAAATGGAATGGGGTAGAGCTATCATCCTTCAGTGCCGGTTCGGCTTTTCATGGCATTCCGGGCGATGTTTCATCTCCATCGCGATTTGTACGTGCAGCATTCTTTGTTGCCACAGCACCACAGCGTCAAACTGCTTTTGATACCGTATTGCAGTGCTTCCACATTCTCAACAACTTCGATGTTCCTGTAGGTTCCGAGCACAATGTAGGTGAGACATATACACCTATGCCATCGGCTACTCAATGGACTGTTGTGAGCGACCTGGCACATCGCCGCATTTACTACCGTACTGCCTACAATAGCAATATACGCTGCATCGATCTCAAAACAATAGATTTTGACAACGTCAAGATGAATGCACATCCTCTCGACTCCGAACAGAAACAACCCATAGAGATGATTACTATAAAAATGTAAACGTTACAGATAAAAAAAATGTCCCCTTACGATGGGGACATTTACTATTTTTATTGTAACAGATATATTAAAGTATAGATCCAACAATGGTTACAACAACCTGTACTGCAATAAAATAAACAATTGCTTTGGTTCCTTTTATATTGCAGCTTGTAGCAAAGGCATTATAGTTCCACACATAAAACAGCACCAAGAATAAAGTTGACCATAAACCGTACAACATCACAGCCATCAAGTCGCCGGTTTCAGGACGTACTGCCGCCAATAAAGCATTAATAACATTCTGAGAACCATTCTTTACAACCGGAAGCATCATAGGTGCAATCATTGGGATGAGTATAAGTTGCGAGAAGGCAGTTGTACCCAAAACATCGATAATACGAATTTTTGATTTCGACAACATCAAGCCTCCTGCATATAAGAGTATAGCCGGTATCAACCACCATACAAATTGTACAGCCATTACTTGCCACAGTGCAACATCCGACAACCCGATATGCACATAGCTATCTTGTATCATATCGTTGCTATATAGCATAAAACCCGATGAAATAATAAATATAACACCCAACACAAGGGCTTTTGTTCCGGCTATGTAACGGAAAGGATTAAATAGATTTTTCATTGTTTTCAAGTTTGGTAAGTTTATTAATTATGTCATCTAAGAAGTTGCGCACTGTAGGATAACTCAGCCCCATATCGCTTGCCATCTGCTTCAACGAGCCGCTGCATTTAATAAATTTTGTAACAAATGCTTGCTCATCGAGAGTGAGTAACATCATAGGTGGTATATTGTATTCACCTGTTATTGTGGTGTCGCACTCATTACAATGCAATGAGTGTACTTGGGTATGTCCTCCACATGAGGGACATACAGTCGGAAGAATTTTCTTTTTTGTCATAGTATATAATGTTTAAATAACTCTGTGCAAATATAACAACAATTTTAATATTATCAAACATAAAATCAATTTATTTTATTTATAGATAAATTTTATTAATCCTAAAAAACAAGATTTCGAAGCATAAATAAATAATGTATATAACCAATGCAGGGTAGGGAAAATGTCATTCGATGAAATTTTCTTTATGAAGCATCGTTTTTATCATTCTTTTTTTGTAGTTTTGAGGATAATTTTACCATCAATAATTTCAATTTTACGACAATGTATAGCCAAGAAGACCTTCAAACATTTGCCTCAAGAGGCATTTCGGAAGAAAAAATCAACGAACAACTTCGCTGCTTTGCAACAGGTTTCCCATTCCTCAAACTATCGGCCTCTGCCTCAATAGGTAATGGTATATTGGCCGTAGATGACAAAGAGGCCGAGAAATATCTCGCCGTTTGGAACGAATATCAAAGCCAAGATCACCGTATAGTAAAGTTTGTACCGGCATCGGGTGCTGCAAGCCGTATGTTTAAAAATCTATTTGAGTTTCTCGATGCAGAATACGATGAACCCACCAATGCCTTTGAAAAGAAATTTTTTGAGAATATAACTCAATTTGCTTTCTACGATGCTCTCAACGATGCGTGCGTTGTTCTTTATGGTAATACGATAGATGATCTAATGGACGAAGGCAACTACAAAGAGATTGTAGCGGCACTTCTCGGCGAAGATGGTCTTAACTATGGTGCGTTGCCCAAAGGATTGCTTCAATTCCACACCTACGAAGACCAAATACGCACTGCTATGGAAGAGCATTTGGCCGAAGGCGCTCTATATGCAAGCAATGCAGCTCGCGATGTCAATGTACATTTCACTGTATCGCACGACCATTTACCCTTGTTTAAAGATTTGGTAGAACAAGTTCGCCCCGAATACGAGAGCCAATATAATGTGCGCTATCACATTTCTTTCTCCGAGCAGAAACCCTCTACCGATACCATTGCAGCCGATATGGAAAATAATCCTTTCCGCGACAGCGATGGCTCACTCTTGTTCCGTCCCGGTGGTCATGGTGCGCTCATAGAAAACCTCAATGACATTGATGCCGATGTTATCTTTGTAAAGAATATTGATAATGTTGTGCCCGATCGTCTCAAAGAAGAAACCGTACGATACAAAAAAATTATCGGCGGCGTACTCATTTCGCTCAAAAAGCAAATAGATGCTTATATGGCTCAACTCAAAGGCGGCAACTACACATCGGCCGATTTGCAAGAGATGCTTGCCTTCCTTCAACAATCGCTCTACAATTGCAATGAGTCAGCAGCCACATTGGATGACACACAATTGGCAGCCTATCTACTCAAGAAATTCGACCGTCCCGTACGTGTGTGCGGTATGGTGAAGAATGTAGGCGAACCGGGCGGTGGTCCGTTCTTGGCATATAACAACGATGGTTCTGTTTCGTTGCAAATACTCGAAAGTTCGCAAATAGATATGAATAACGCCGAGTACAAATCATTCTTTGAGAATGGCACACACTTCAACCCCGTAGATTTGGTATGCGCCGTATGCGATGGGGAGGGTAAAAAATATAACCTACCTACATTCGTAGACAAAAATACCGGATTTATATCATATAAATCGAAGAGTGGCAAGGAGTTGAAAGCATTGGAGCTTCCCGGCTTGTGGAATGGTGCTATGAGCGATTGGAATACACTATTTGTTGAAGTTCCCATTGGTACATTCAATCCTGTTAAGACTGTAAATGACCTTTTGCGCGAGCAGCATCAATAATATGCATAAGAATTGATAAACATAGAACTTTGGTTTTCGACACAATCTTACAAAGTCGAAAATCAGAGTTCTTCTATTACAATAACAACACACAATAGCGATGAAAATAGCTATAATAGGCGCAGGAAATATGGGCGGTGCTATAGCACGAGGATTGTGCAAAGGCTTGATTGTTAAGCCCGAAGAGATTACATTGACCAACCGTTCTGTCGCAAAGCTCAATGCCATCCAAGCAGAATTTAAAACCATCAACACCACGTGCAATAATATCGAGGCTGCACAAAACGCCGATATAATAATTTTAGCTATAAAACCGTGGCTCATAAAAGAGGTTATAGAAGAGATAAAGCCAACTCGTGAGCAGGTTGTTGTTTCGGTTGCAGCCGGTATAGATTTTGAATCTCTTGATGCTATGTTGCCCCAGAGCGGCAATACAATCTTCCGCATCATCCCCAATACGGCCATCAGCCTGCAAGAGAGTCTTACGCTTATCTCATCCTATAATGCTACACCCGAGCAAGAGCAACTCATTGTAAGCATTTTCAACGAAATGGGTATGGCAATGCTTATAGCCGAAAAACAAATGTCGGCCGCCTGCTCTATGACATCAAGCGGTATTGCCTATGCCCTCAAATATATACAGGCGGCCACACAAGCCGGAGTTGAATTAGGCATCTATCCGCACGAGGGTATGAGAATGGTGGCTCAATCATTGAAAGGCGCAGCCGAACTTATCCTACAAAACGAAACACATCCATCTATCGAGATAGACAAAGTATGCACTCCGGGCGGTTACACCATCAAAGGTATTAACACCCTCGAATCGTACAGATTTACGACTGCCATTATAGAAGCAATAAAATCATCATGCTCATAACACTATGCAACGAAAGACTATACAATTAACGGCAGCTTCGGGATTGATACTCGAAGGTGGTGGTATGCGAGGTGTTTTCACCTGTGGTGTGCTCGACAACTTTATGGAGCGTGGCATACGATTTCCCTATACCGTAGGAGTGAGTGCCGGTGCTTGCAACGGACTGTCATATATGTCCGAGCAGAAGGGTAGGGCGAAGTATAGCAATATAGACCTGCTTGATAAGTATCATTACATAGGTATCAAACAACTTCTTCTTAAAGGTAATATTATGGACTTTGACCTGCTGTTTCACACCTTTCCCGAGCAGATTATTCCATACGACTATGAGAAGTATGCCCGTTGCAGCGAAGTGTATGAAATGGTAACAACCGATTGCCGCACCGGTGAGGCTTGCTACTATGATGAAAAGCACAATCCACAACGCATTATCGAGATTGTCAAAGCATCGAGCAGCCTGCCGTTTGTATCTCCTATATCGTATGTCGATGGGATTCCTATGCTCGATGGCGGTATTGCCGACTCAATACCCTTACTACGTGCGCGTGAACTCGGATATGACAACAATGTTGTTATCCTCACTCGCAACAAAGGGTATCGCAAGCCCTCAAAACCAACAACTGTGCCATTCTTCTTTTATCGTAAGTATCCGCATTTGCGTAGGGCTATTGCAGCAAGGAATGAACTATATAATAGACAGTTGGACATGGTAGAACAGCTCGAAGAGCAAGGAGATATAATTGTAATACGCCCCGAAAAACCTGTTGTGGTGGATCGCATAGAACGCAATACCTCCAAACTTCTCGACTTGTATAATCATGGTTATGAAGTAGCTTCAAAAATAGATTTTTTACACACTCAAAGTGGAAAGTAAGTGGACAAAGGACATCGATATGATGTAGCCTATTGGTTGCATAAAGGCGAAGAGTTGTATCGGCAAGGACGATATAATGAGGCTGTATCATACTTTCGTCAAGCAACGGGTCGAGGGTATCCAACTCATCATGTCTTTGCCTATTTGGCCTATTGTCATTATAAAGGTCTTGGAGTTCCGGTCAATCATTATGCAGCAATGTGTTGGCATAGACATTTAATGAACAAGCGTGATGGTATAACCATTGCTCGGCAAGTGTATGGTAGTGACTTTGAAAAGATATGCACATTGCGAGTTGCCCCTCCCAAGGGCGATAGCAGTGAGTTTGACGATTACCTTATAGGACACATTGTACTTCGTTCAGATACAAGGTATGAGCGTGTTCGTTTTTATGCCGATAAGCTTGTGGTCGAATTGGCCGGCTCTAACCCCCACTACGATAATTATTATGCTATAAGTATGATAACCAATGCGTATGAATATCATAGTTTGCCATTGAACTTGGATGAGCATTTTACACGCGACTATGAGTTCTACTCATTGCGAATAAAGCAGGGTGATGTTGCGAAGGTTACTCATGTTGCCAAAGGCGATATTTATACCATTCTTGTACCTGAGGAGATGCGTTTTGACCTGATAGTAACGCAAATGGCTATTCTCATGGAGAGTCGCAAGGTGGCAAAGAAAGCCGCACAAAAGTATCTGCCTAATCGTGTAGCAGAACTATCGAAACAGACAGGTCTGAAGTATACCAAGTGTTCAATAAAAAACATTGACAACTGCTGTGGGTATTATTTGCGGTCGGGCGAGGTGATTTTGTCGCCCTATGTCATAAAGTGGTCGTCGAAAGAAATAGATGCACTTATCATTCATGAGTTGTGCCATTCGCTTGTTACGGGTCACGAGCAAGATTTTTATGATGTCTTGCTCAAGTATGGAGGTGAAGAAATAGTTGAATTAGATAAAAATTTGCCATATTTAGAAGATGGACTGATATAATAACAAAAGAATAGTAATATGATAAAACACATCGTTATGTGGAAACTGAAGCCCGAGGCTGAAGGCCACACAGCACAAGAAAATGCACAATGGATGAAGGAACACCTCGAGTCGCTCTTGGGTGTTGTACCGCAACTGCTCACATGTGAGGTGGGTATCAATGTTGTCGATGGCAATTATGATGCTTGTCTCGTTTCTACCTTTGCCTCGCTCGACGATTTGGAGGCCTACAAAAAACATCCGGCCCATGTGGAAATCTCGACCTACTGCAAAAAGGTGCGCGAGAGCCGTGTGGCTTGCGATTTTGTGATAGAATGAAAAACATAACCATAAAAAACAAGAAAGTGTATGAAACGGATTTTTAGTTATTTAACCCTGTTTATTATGATTGCAATGAGTGCATGTTGCATTGAGAAAAGCGAGACTGGCATAAATACAGACGCTCTTGTAGCCGAGATGCAAAGCCTCTATCCCGATGCCAACCACGATGTGATGCAACGCGGTATTGAGCAAGTAGCGGCTTTGTGGCAAGCGCAAGATGGCACAACCGAGGAGTTTGCCCTGTTTGTAAAAGAAAATTATGTTGCCGAGGCTGGTGCTCGCCAAGTGCTGTTTGACAAATTATCGAAAGTATATGAAGTGCTGTTGGGCGCACAAAATCAAGTGGCTGTAGAGCTTAATATCCCCACTATGCTCACAGGTCCCGAGTTGATTGACCTCGACTACACCATGAGTGCATTCAACCCGTTCTCTCATATGACTACCGACCTTTATGAGAATAAAGTCGCATTTCTAACCATCCTCAACTTCCCCAACTACACACTCAATGAAAAAAATTCGATGGGTAAGGATTGGAATCGTCAAGAGTGGGCATATGCTCGTATGGGCGATATGTTTACATCGCGAGTACCGGCCGACATCAACAAGCAAATAGGTCAAGCCAATGCCGATGGCGAAAATTACATTGCCGGCTACAATATTATGATGGGACATCTGCTCAACGAAGAGGGAAACCGTCTTTTCCCCGATGATATGGTATTGCTATCGCACTGGAACTTGCGCGATGAAATTAAATCGAACTATGCAGATGTGCCCAATGCTCACGAAAAACAAGAGATGATATACCAAGTAATGCAACGCATTGTCGATGGCTCAATACCTCAAGCTATCATTAACAATGCCGAATACGATTGGGCTCCCTATAGCAACCGCACATGGAAAGGCGAGGAGCAAGTAACCCTTGCAGGCGAGGAGAACGGCCGTTACGATATCATTTTATCGCACTATGCTGCTATGAAGGAGGCCGATAAATACGAGACACAAGCCCCTACAGGTATCGTTCGCAACTTCGACATAGCTATGGAAATGACTTCACAAGAGATTGAAGAACTCTTTGTCAACCTCGTATCATCGCCCCAAGTAAAAGCCGTAGGCGCGCTCATCAAAGAACGTTTAGGTCGCGATTTACGTCCTTACGATATTTGGTATGATGGCTTCAAGAGCCGCAGTGCTATATTGGAAGACAAACTTACAGCTCTCACTCGCAGCAAATATCCTACACCCGAGGCGTTTGAAGCCGATATGCCCCGTATGCTCGTTGCTTTTGGTTTTACACCTGAAGAAGCCAACTATTTGGCCGACAAGATTACTGTTCAAGGCGCTCGCGGCTCAGGTCACGCATGGGGTGCTGTAGGCCGTTGGGAAAACTCATTGCTTCGTACCCGCATCGGTAGCGAAGGTATGGACTACAAAGGTTACAATATTGCCGTACACGAATTTGGACACAATGTGGAGCAAACTATCGACCTCTATGATATAGACCACTATATGATGCGCGGTGTACCCAATACGGGCTTTACCGAGGCATTGGCATTCATCTTCCAAAAACGCGACTTGCAACTTCTTGGTTACAATCAACAGATCGATGACAATACAACCCTCGACATCTTCTGGGGCTTGTACGAGATTATGGGTGTTTCGCTTGTAGATATGCGTATGTGGCAATGGTTGTATGAACATCCCGAGGCTACTGCCGCACAACTGCGCGAGACAACACTTGCCATAGCTCGTGAGGTGTGGAATAGCTATTATGAGCCTATCTTGGGTGAAAAAGACTCTCCCATATTGGCTATCTACTCACATATGGTCAATTCGCCTATGTATCTGCCCAACTATCCATTGGGACATATTGTAGAGTTCCAACTCGAAGAGCATTTTGCACAATTTACAAGCAATCGTGAATTTGCCACCGAGATTATGCGTATGTATCGTTTAGGCCGCCTCACACCCAATCATTGGATGCAACAGGCTGTAGGTAGCGACTTGAGTACAACCCCCATACTCAATGCTATCGATGCTATTGTGAAGTAACAGATAGTAATATGTTATAACAGCAAAGGCTGTCGGGAAACGTTGCTCTCGACAGCCTTTTTTATGTGCAATACAAACATTGTTACCAAACAAATGGTATAAGTCGCCAGCGCAATTTCGTACAATAATCGGCGTAACCTTTGAGTTCTGTTTTTAGGAGTTTTTCTTCATCAAGTATGCGACAGACAATAATGGGTATGTATAAC
>JAFZDG010000114.1 GCA_017561285.1 Bacteroidaceae bacterium | reverse complement strand
TATAATATAGTTATGAAGCGAATAAAAAAATCGAAACTGATACCGGCTATACTGCTTATATACTTATGCATTATGGCATATATGGGACGCGAAAAGTTATTGGCCGGAAGTTATCTTGAGTATTTTGGCATACTTGTCGTTACGTTGTTGTGCATCGTTATACTTCACTTTACATTGCGCAAGCAAGAGCAAGTGCGGGAACGTCGCCAACAAGAACAAGAAGAGCGCGAGAAGGCTGAGAGTGGCAATGCTGTAGAGAAAGAAGATAAGGACAATAAATAATAAGTGTCACGTACTTATATAGATTGAGAAATGGCAGACCTAACAAGTCTGCCATTTTGTCCGAAATTGAGGGCTATCTCACTTTGGCATAGATTTGGATAATGTAAGAGTGTGTCACGCTTGTGATTTGTATAGTAAATAATATAGTAACAAATAAATATAATAGAACAATGAACATTAAGCCGTTGGCAGATAGAGTGTTGGTATTGCCTGCTCCTGCCGAAGAAAAAACAATTGGTGGTATTATCATTCCCGACTCAGCCAAAGAGAAACCCCTTAAAGGTACAGTGGTAGCTGTAGGTAATGGCACCAAAGATGAGGAAATGGTAGTGAAACCCAATGATACTGTACTCTATGGCAAGTATGCCGGTACAGAGTTGGAACTCGAAGGTGAGAAATATCTCATTATGCGCCAAGCAGATATTCTTGCTATCATTTAATAATCAGATTGTTTAATACATAAAAATAACAACAATGGCTAAAGATATAAAATTCAATACCCAAGCACGTGAAGAGTTGCGTGCCGGTGTAGATGCATTGGCAGATGCAGTAAAGGTGACACTCGGCCCCAAAGGTCGTAATGTTATTATCGACAAAAAATTTGGCGCTCCTCACATTACCAAAGATGGTGTAACTGTAGCCAAAGAAATAGAACTTGAAGATCCCTTCCAAAATATGGGTGCTCAACTCGTAAAAGAGGTTGCATCGAAGACCGGTGATGATGCCGGTGATGGTACTACTACAGCTACAGTATTGGCTCAAGCTATCGTAAACGTGGGTTTGAAGAACGTAACAGCCGGTGCCAATCCTATGGATTTGAAACGTGGTATAGACAAAGCTGTTGCCAAGGTCGTAGAGGGTATTCGCGCCCAAGCACAAGAGGTTGGCGATGATTTCTCTAAGATTGAGTCGGTAGCTCGCATTTCGGCCAATAATGACGAAGAGATAGGTCAACTTATCGCCGAGGCTATGCGCAAGGTGAAGAAAGATGGCGTTATTACCGTAGAGGAGGCCAAAGGTACCGATACTACTGTAGAGGTTGTAGAGGGTATGCAATTTGATCGTGGTTATATTTCGCCCTATTTCGTTACCAATACCGAGAAGATGGAGTGCGAGATGGAGAACCCCTTCATTCTTATCTACGACAAGAAAATCTCTACACTCAAAGATATGCTCCCCATTCTCGAAGCATCGGCTCAAAGTGGTCGTCCCTTGCTTATGATTGCCGAGGATGTTGATAGCGAAGCTCTTGCTACATTGGTTGTAAACCGTTTGCGTGGTTCGTTGAAAATCTGTGCTGTGAAAGCTCCCGGATTTGGCGATCGTCGCAAAGAGATACTCGAAGATATTGCAGTACTCACCGGTGGTGTAGTAATTTCGGAAGAGAAAGGTATGCGTCTTGATGCAGCTACAGTAGAGATGCTTGGTCGTGCCGAGAAGATTACTGTAAACAAAGATAATACAGTGATTGTAAATGGTCTTGGTAGCAAAGAGTCAATCGAGGCTCGTGTGGCTCAAATCAAGGCTCAAATCGAGGTTAGCACAAGCGACTATGAC
>JAFZDG010000113.1 GCA_017561285.1 Bacteroidaceae bacterium | reverse complement strand
GTTCGCAACGTATGCTGCAACGCCCCATTGCACCTCTTGTAGATGCTCTGCGACAAGCCGGAGCGCACATCGATTATGTCGACAACGAAGGCTATCCTCCGCTTCACATCCGAGGCAAGAGACTCTTGGGTGGTCATATCACCATTCCGGGACACATCAGCTCTCAATTCATATCGGCACTCCTGCTCATTGCTCCCTATATGCAACAAGGGCTTCATCTCACCATCGAGGGTGAAATACTATCACGCCCCTATATCGATATGACAATAGGTATGATGCTCCAATTCGGCGCAAAGGTATCAGCAAACTTTCCTACAATAGAGGTTGATCCATTGCCCTACATACCACGCCCATACGATGTCGAACCCGACTTCTCGGCCCTTTCGTATTGGTATGAGATAGCGGCACTCAACCACTACATATATCTAATAGACAACCTACCTCCCAAGAGTTTGCAAGGCGATGCCCGGGTGGCCGACTACTTTGCGCACTGGGGCATCGAGACCATCTTCAAGCCCCAATGGGCAGCCATCTATCCCATAGGCAAACGCAGCCGCAACAAAACCCTCCGCCTCGATCTTAAAAATGAGCCCGACTTGGCACAAACCATCATTATGACTTGCGCTTTGAGTGGACAACATTTCTGCATAGAAGGACTCAACAACCTGCGCATCAAAGAGACCGACCGCATAGCCGCAATCATAAGCGAAGCCGCCAAATTAGGCTACATCTTTACCCAGCCCCACCCCCACTGCATAGCGTGGGATGGCCGACGTAAACCGATCAAAAGACCTATCGTTATCGATACTCACAACGACCATCGTATGGCTATGGCCTTTGCTCCGGCAGCACTTCGCTTCGATGAAATCGTCATCGACAACCCTCAAGTGGTGGCCAAATCATATCCACACTTTTGGGAAGACCTGCAACAAGCCGGATTTATCATCACACCCATAGACTGAAAGGAGAAACACATATGCTCATAATTGCCATCATACTCATTTCAATACTCTTAGTTACCGGATTGGTACTGTATGCCGTCAACCTATACAAGCAACGTAGAGCGCAAGAGTTGGGGTTACCTCCCGAACCCGAAGCCCCCGAAATTCCCGAAGAGTGCTGCGGACAACACGAAGTGTGCGAACGCGACAGCCTCTTAGCCGCCGTTAGTCGCGACATTGAGTATTATGATGACGAAGAGTTGGACCAATGGCGAGGCACACCCTCCAACGAATATACCGAAGAGCAATGCGCTCTTTTTCGCGATATACTATACACGATGCAGAGCCACGAAGTAGCCGGATGGGTACGAAGCCTGCAACTGCGCGGCATAGAACTGCCCGACGAAGTGAAAGACGAAGTGATACTTATCGTTGGCGAACGTCGCTCATAAATATACTATTGACAATGAATATACTGCAATATACATTCTTCCAAAATGCAATCATCGGCATTATTCTCATAGCGATAGTTGCTGCCATTATAGGCACCTATATCGTTACAAGACGTATGGTATTTATTGCCGGCGGACTCACTCACGCCTCATTTGGCGGATTGGGTATTGGCTACTACGCAGGTATATCGCCCACCCTGTCGGCTCTCATTTTTGCCATTATCACAGCCTTAGGCATCGACCACCTATCGCACGCCAAGCGCATCCGTCAAGACTCATCCATAGCTCTCTTTTGGGCCGTTGGTATGGCCATTGGTATTATATTCATCTTTCTCACACCGGGCTACACTCCCGGACTATCGGAGTTCCTGTTTGGTAACATACTCACTATCACCACCCACGACATCGTGTTGTTTGCGCTTTACACCCTTGTACTCACCGGCTATGTAGTATGGCAACTGAAGCCCATCATTTACACAGCCTTTGATGCCGATTTTGCTCGCATACAAGGCATCAACACACAACGCATCAACACCTGTATGATGCTCTTTATTGCCATCGGTGTCGTACTGTCCATTCGCCTCATTGGTATTATGTTGCTACTATCGGTTCTCACTCTCCCGCAAGTCATAGCCGAGCTATACACCACTCGATACAAGCAAATGATGATACTATCGGGTATTATCGGACTCATCAGCAGCATCATAGGACTCACCATATCGGCCATTATTGCCGTACCCACCGGTGCTTGCATCGTTATGGTTCTTGTTGCTGTATATGCCATAGCTCGAGGTGTACACACACTACATACACACTCATTGCACAAGAAGGCAACCCATATAAGACAATAAACAGCCTCACAATTCGTTATATGTAAAGATGAAGATAAAGAGCCCACACAGATACACCCTTGCAGCACTGCTATTGGTCGTGCTGCTCTCGGCGTGCAATACAACCAAAAACACCGGTTGGACTCGCTTCTATCAGTCAATGACGACACGATACAACGTATATTTCAATGCCGAGCAAAATTATATAGAACAACTCAAGTTACAGGAAGACCAATACGAGGACAACTATACCGACCTGCTCTATACAGCTCCGGCTCAAGCCTATAACAACCCCAAAGATCCCCAGCCGCAAGGCTCATTCGACCGCACCATCGAAAAGTGCCAAAGCGCCATTCAAAAGCATAGCATCAAGAGCAAACCCAAAAAGCAACAGGGCAAGCGCAACGATCCCAAATACAAAGAGTATATGCAACGCGAAGAGTATAACCCGTTTATACACAATGCGTGGATGCTTATGGGTAAAGCGCAATACAACAAAGGCGATTTCTTGGGTGCTGCAGCAACCTTTATGTACATTGCGCAACACTACACATGGTTGCCGCAAACCGTAGCCGAAGCACGATTGTGGCAAGCGCGCAGTTACATAGCGCTCGACTGGATATACGAAGCCGAAGACGTACTTTACAAAGCCAACAACGACAGCCTTCCACCGGCACTCAATGGTACTTTTGCTCTTGTAAATACCGACTATCTCATTGCTACCGACAACCACAGTAAGGCTATACCCTTCCTCGAAACGGCTATCAAGAATGAGCACAACAAGACTCAGAAAGCACGTCTCACATTCTTGTTAGGTCAGCTCTACACCAAAGATAAGAAGAATAACGAGGCTTACAATGCATTCAAGAAAGTTATCAATATGAACCCCACCTACCGCACGCAATTCAATGCGCGCATCAAAATGAGTGAGGTTTATGCCGGTAACGATATTGAAAAAGAGGTAAAATCGCTGGAACGTATGACGCTCAAGAGCGTTAACAAAGACTATCACGACCAGATATACTATGCAATAGGCAACCTATATTTGGCCAACAACGATACGATTAACGCCATAGAGAACTACAAAAAGGCTGTGAGCCAAAGCACACGCAACGGTATAGAAAAGGCTGTTTGCCAAATAACACTTGGCGAATTGCACTTTGGCCGCCGCGAATATGTAGATGCACAACCCTGCTACTCCGAGGCTCTGCCACAAATCAAAGAAGACTACCCCGATTACAAGCTCCTTACTCGCCGTTCGGCTGTTCTCGACAAATTGGTCGTATATGCACAGAATGTCGAGTTACAAGACAGTCTGCAAACGCTTGCCGCTATGAATGAGGAGGAGCGTAATGCCGTAATACAAAAAATCATTGACGATCTCATTGAACAAGAGAAGAAAGAAGCCGAAGAGCGTGAACGAGAAGAGTACCTCTCGAAAAACGAAGGTTTGGGCGTAAACTCCTTGCAAAACGGGGCAAACCAACCTACAACCAACACAATGAGTGGCGATGGCTCGTGGTACTTCTATAACCAACAACTTATCAATGCAGGTAAAAGTGAGTTCCAAAAGAAATGGGGTTCGCGTAAACTTGAAGACGACTGGCGCAGGCGCAACAAATCGGGCTTCTCGACCAGCGATTTTGGTGGCAGCAGCAGTAATGAAGCCAATGACGAAGCGACTGATAATGACAGCGGAAACAGCGATAGCGAAGAAACACCCGTTGATAGTGTAGCCCTTGCCAATGCCGACGATCCGCACAAAATAGAGTATTACCTCAAGCAAATACCCCTCACTCCCGAAGAGATGGAAACCTCTAACGAGATTGTAGCCGAAGGGTTGTACAACATGGGTATTATTCTCAAAAACGACTTGGAAGATTATAATGCGGCATCGGCCACATTCGATGACTTGGAGAAGAGATTTCCCGAAAACCCCTACCGCCTCGATGTATATTACAATCGCTACCTGATGCACATGCGCAACAACGAGCCGGCACAAGCCGAGGTATATCGTAACAAGATACTCACACTCTTTGCCGACAGTGAGTATGCCACCGCATTGAGCGATCCCAACTACCTCGAGAAGAGACGCACCGAAGGTGCTGTACAAGACTCTATCTACAAAGAGACCTATACAGCATACCTCGATAACAACAATCCCGCAGTTCACCAATACGTGGCACAAGTAAAGCAGGAATACCCCTTGTCCGAGATTATGCACAAGTTTATGTTCCTCGATGCAATGGCATACATTGGAGACAAAGAGTACGACAAATTCAAAGACATCGTGCAAGAACTCGTTGAGAAATATCCGCAAGCCGATGTCAGTGAATATGCCGGAAACATACTCAAAGGCATCACACAAGGTCGCGAGATAAATAGTAGCGGCAATGCGCGTGGTATGGTATGGGACACCCGACTGGGAGGTGACGATGCAGCCATAGCCGACAGCACCGTTACATTTACCTACGAACCCTTGTCGGAACACTACTTTATATACGCCTTCAACAATCGTGAGATTTCGGCCAATCTGCTACTATACGAAGTGGCCAGAATGAACTTTTCGCACTTCCTTGTGAAAGATTTTGACCTCGAAGTTGTTACTTTTGATGAATTGTCGCTCCTTATTGTCAAAGGTTTTAATACCTTTGAGGAGGTAATACACTATCGCTCGGTAATGACCAACGAGAGCGAGTTTATACTACCCGATGGTGTGCGACCGATAATGATAAGTACATCCAATTACAACCTACTCCTGCAAGGACACACTTTGGAAGAGTACTTTGAGTTTTTTAATAACTACTACACCCCATACAACGATGACGAAGAACCCGATGATATTATGGGCTGATGATGAGATAGACTTGCTAAGGCCCCATATACTTTTTCTCACACAGAAGGGATACGATCTCACAACCGTATCGAATGGTATCGATGCCCTTGAGATGTGCGAAAAAGAGAAATTCGACTTGATAATTCTGGACGAGAATATGCCCGGATTGAGCGGTTTGGAGACATTGAGCCGCATCAAAGAACAACACCCCGAAATACCGGTGGTAATGATTACCAAGAGTGAGGAAGAAGATATTATGAACCAAGCTATTGGTAACAAAATAGCCGACTATCTCATTAAACCGGTTAACCCCAATCAGATATTTCTCTCTATCAAGAAAAACTTGCATAGCCGCGAGATTATTTCAGACGAGACAACCAGCAATTACCAACAAGAATTTGGTCGCATAGGTATGCTCATCAACAATGCATCGACATGGGAAGAATGGAACGAGGTATATCGCAAATTGGTATTTTGGGATATGCAGTTGTCGCACGCCGAGACAACCAATATGGACGAGCTGCTGCGTATGCAGAAAATCGAAGCCAACGCTACCTTTGCCAAGTTTATCAAGAAAAACTACGAGCGATGGATTACTACCGAAGACCATCCGATGATGAGTCACGAGCTATTCAAAAAACGAGTGTTCCCTATGCTCGACAATGGCGAGAAGCTCTTCTTTATTCTTATAGACAACTTCCGTCTCGACCAGTGGCGCGTCATACAGCCTATTATCAGCAACTATTTCACTACCCAAGAGGAGTTGTATTGCAGCATTCTCCCCACAGCCACACAATATGCTCGCAACGCCATTTTCTCGGGCCTTATGCCCAACAAAATCGCCGAGATGTTTCCCGAACTTTGGGTAGATGAAGATGAAGAAGAGGGCAAAAATCTCAACGAGGCACCTCTTATACAGACACAGTTTGACCGTTTTCGTAAAAACTACGAGTTCACCTACAACAAAATCAACGAGAATGCCTATGGTGAACGTCTGCTGCAAAACTTTGCCCGCCTCACCGAGAAGCCGCTCAATGTGTGCGTACTCAACTTCATCGATATGCTATCGCACGCACGTACCGAGTCGAAGATGATACGCGAATTGGCATCGACCGAAGCGGCATACCGTTCGCTCACCGAGTCGTGGTTTCGCCACTCTTCGGCCATAGACCTATTTAAGAAAATAGCCGAGAGCGGATATAAGATTATACTCACCACCGATCATGGTACGGTACACGTAGATACCCCTATCAAGGTCATTGGCGACAAGAACACCAATACCAATCTACGATATAAGGTAGGTAAATCGCTCAGCTACAATCCCAAGCAAGTGTATGAGATAAAGAATCCGAAACTCTTCGGACTACCTTCGCCCAACATTAGCTCGACCTATGTATTTGCTACCAATCGCGATTTCTTTGCCTACCCCAACAACTACAACTATTATGTCAACTACTATAAAGACACCTTCCAACATGGAGGTATCTCTATGGAAGAGATGATGATACCCCTTATAACACTCACTGCAAAATAAGACTACAATGCTCCGTATAGAAATAAATAATCTCAATCAGATACACGAGGCTGCAAGAACCTTTATAGACCACATAGGCAACGATACCATCTTTGCCTTCTATGGCAATATGGGTGCAGGCAAAACCACCTTTATCAAAGCCGTATGCGAAGAGCTGGGGGTGGAAGATGTTATAAACAGCCCTACATTTGCTATTGTCAACGAATACCTGGCCGGCAATGGCAACACAATATATCACTTTGACTGCTACCGTATCAACAAGATAGTCGAAGCACTCGATATGGGTTGTCAAGACTACTTTGACAGCGGCAATCTTTGTTTTATAGAGTGGCCCGAGAACATTGCGGAGATACTACCCGAAGAGGCCGTTGCCGTACATAT
>JAFZDG010000112.1 GCA_017561285.1 Bacteroidaceae bacterium | reverse complement strand
ATGTGTCGCCGGCTTTCAGGTAGTTGCCTATGGCTATTGGTTTGTCGGGTAGGGGTGTGCCATACATATCGGCTTGCAGCGGCATTGCTTCGAGTAAGAATTCATCTTCTTGCGAAGCCGATACCGGCACATTGTAGGTACAAGCCACAAAGGGCGCACCAAAGTAGTGGTCGAGGTGTAGGTGTGTGAGAAGCAGGTACTTTACCTTCAAGTTGTTCTTTGAGATAAAATTCTTCAACACCTGACGCTCGCGGCTGTAGTAGCAGCCCGGATCTATAATGGCACATTCGAGGCTCTCATCGTCCCATATTACAAAGGTAGATTCTTGAAAAGCGCTGAACGAAAATTGTGATATCTTCATCGGTCTATGCGATTAAATGATTTTTATATCTGTACGTATAACACTTTCTTGGTCTCAAAAAACTCCTCCTCAAAAAAGTCTTTGAGGTCGAAGTCGAGCAGACGCTTGCGCAAGGGTGCTATTTCGGCCTCCAGGTTGCCACCTTTGAGGCACATCAGTCCGTTGGCCATTGCGTTGCGTTGTTGTGTGGAGATGTTCTTGCGCACCAATTTTACCAAGTCGGGCAGGGGCATTACAGCGCGACTGATAGCAAAGTCGAACTTCTGTTTCTCCTCCTCGATACCGGCGTGGCGGAAGGTAACGTTGTCAAGGCCTATGGCGTTGGCTATTTCGGTAGCTACACGCACTTTCTTACCAATGCGGTCTATGAGGTGAAACTGGCAGTTGGGGAACATAATGGCCAATGGTATGCCCGGAAATCCGCCACCGGTACCCACATCTACCAATGTAGTACCATCGGTAAATCGCAAAGCCTTGGCAATGCCCAACGAGTGCAAGATGTGGTGCTCGTATAGGTTGTCTATATCCTTGCGCGATATAACATTAATCTTGGCATTCCACTCGGGGTATAGTGTACCCAATGCTGCATATTGCTCCTTTTGTCGCTCACTGAGCGCCGGGAAGTATTTCTCTATAATCTCTATCATGGTCAATAGTGTATCTATATTATCTGTCAAACTATATTTTACAAATATACTGCTTTTTTTTTACGAGGTGCGTTTTCCTATAAATTTGCGTGTCAAAAAGGTGCGTTTTCCTATAAAAACTGACCTTAAAAAGGTGTGTTTTCTGTTTGTGCTGAAAATGGAGGTTTCCATTTTCTTATTTCATCGTTAAAATGAGTGACGTTGTCATACCTGATTTCCATCTCGTTAGTGTGCCTTGCATAAAAAAGAGATGCGAAATTTAGGATATTTAGCTCGAGTGAAACCATCATTCAACCAACTTTTTAAAAGTGTTAAAAAATGTTTTTTTTGATAATTGCACTCTAAAAAAGATATACATTTGCAACTGACATAGGTGTCAAACATAAATGTAAAATTTAGGATTATGTTACAATTAGGTCTTGATATTGGCTCAACAACTGTAAAATTAGTTGCCATTGATGAGAGAGGCGCAGTAATTTTTTATCGATATGGCAGGCACAATGCGCAAATGAGCGAGGTGGTTCAAACTTTTTTGGAAGAGCTATTGGGAGAGGTGGGCAACAAAGAGGTGTCGTTGCGAATAACTGGATCGGTGGGTATGGGCCTATCGGAAAAATATAATCTGCCATTTGTACAAGAGGTTCTTGCTGCTACCAAGGCTGTGCAGAACTTATATAGCTCGGCCAATACGATGATAGACATTGGTGGCGAGGATGCTAAAATTGTATTTTTCAAAGATGGTGAAGCCAAAGATTTTAGAATGAACGGTAATTGTGCCGGGGGTACAGGCGCTTTTATTGACCAAATGGCAATAATTTTGGGCGTAACGTCAGAAGAGTTAGGCAACATAGCATTGCGGGCTACGCAAATATATCCCATTGCTTCACGTTGCGGGGTATTCTGCAAGACCGATATTCAAAATCTTGTAGCCAAAAATGTGTGTCGAGAGAATATAGCTGCATCGATTTTTCATGCTGTAGCTGTACAAACGGTAACAACATTGGCGCACGGATGCGACATTAAACCACCTCTTTTGCTCTGTGGTGGTCCTCTTTCTTTTATACCGGCCCTACGTCAAGCCTTAAAAAGTTATTTGTCGTTTAGCGATGAAGACATTATACTCCCTCAATGGGGCGAGCTGATACCTGCCTATGGTACAGCATTGGTCAATATCAACAATGAGTGTATTGAGTCTATAAGTAGCCTTATCTCGCGCTTGAAGGTTGCTCCCCAAGCGAAAGTCAGAGTAGCAACCTTATCGCCTATCTTTGATAATGCCGATTGTTACGAAGTATGGCGAGAGCGTATAGCTCGCGATTATATTCCAAAGGCCGATCTTACAGGTGGAGAGCAACGAGCTTTTATCGGTATCGATTCCGGATCAACTACGACAAAGATTGTTGTAACAGATAGTCAAGGAAGGCTTCTTTATACCTTCTATAAAAATAATGGAGGTAATCCGATAGAGACTGTATCAGAGGGGTTGAGATTGCTTGCTAATGAGTGCAAGGAGCGAGGTACAAAACTACATTTTGTAGGTAGTTGTTCAACGGGCTATGGAGAGGAGTTGATACGCACAGCATTCAATTTGCATTCGGGAGTTGTTGAAACCATAGCGCACTACAAAGCTGCGCACTTTCTTGATCCTCAATTAAGTTTTATTCTTGATATCGGCGGTCAGGATATGAAGGCTATATTTGTCAATAACGGCATCATTGATCGCATAGAGATTAACGAAGCCTGTTCGTCGGGTTGTGGTTCGTTTATCGAAACTTTTGCCAAGAGTTTGGGCTTTACGGTTGAGCTGTTTGCTCAGCAAGCATGCGAATCAAAGTTGCCTGCCGATCTCGGTACTCGTTGCACCGTATTTATGAACTCGAAAGTCAAGCAGGTGTTGCGTGAGGGGGCTGCGATAGCCGACATTTCGGCCGGACTTGCTTACTCCGTAGTTAAGAATTGCTTGTACAAGGTGTTGAAAATTAAGGATGTGTCGGAGCTTGGTAAACATATAGTGGTGCAAGGTGGAACGATGCGTAATGATGCGATAGTGAGAGCGTTGGAGTTGCTTACAGAAACTGAGGTGTCGAGGTGTGATTGTCCCGAATTGATGGGTGCGTTTGGTTGCGCGCTCTACGCTGTGGAGCACTGTGGTAAGTCGATAACGCTTGATGAAATGTTGGATATGGCAACATATACTACACGCAATATTATTTGCCGAGGTTGTGAAAACCGTTGTAGAGTGCAACAATATAATTTTGGAAATGGTCTTCACTACTATTCGGGAAATCGTTGCGAAAAACATTTTAATAATAGCTCGGAGGTAAACCATATTGGGAAGAATATGTGCGAGTTCAAGAACGAGTTGCTCTTTTCACGTATTAAGGAGATAGATAATCCTCGCATTATTATCGGCATACCACGTATATTGAATATGTTTGAGGAGTATCCTTTTTGGCACACCCTTCTGACCGAGTGTGGTATCGCAGTGCGACTATCTGAGCCTTCGGATTATTCGCGTTACGAAAAGAGTGCTCGTTTGGTAATGTCGGATAATATTTGCTTTCCAGCCAAGCTTGTGCATAGCCACATTACCAATCTTGTCAAACAGGGTGTTGATAAAATTTTTATGCCGTTTGTCCTCTATGAGCATGGGAGTGTGGGCGACCAAAACTGCTACAATTGCCCCATTGTTACTGCCTATTCAACTGTGGTGCGTAGTGTGGAGCAGACGACAATTCCTATCGACAGTCCAACTATAAGTTTTAAAGATAGTGATTTGCTGTATGAACAATGTAAGGCCTATTTGCACTCATTGGGTATATCGAATGGAGTGATTGTTGATGCTTTTCGCAAAGCCCAAGAGGAACAGGCGAACTATCATCGAGCAATAGCCGAGCAAAACCAAAAAGTCCTTTATGAGGCCCAAAAGTTAAATCAATTATCTATTGTTCTTGCCGGACGACCATATCACACAGATCCTCTTATTCAGCACAAAGTTTCAAGTGTGCTTGCCGAATTGGGCATAACTGTACTTACCGAGGATATCGTGCGGGGTAAGGAGGTGGATATTAAGGATACCCATTTTCTTGCACAGTGGTCGTATCCTAATCGCATTATGCGGGCTGCAAAATGGTGTGCCGAGCAGGAAGGAAATGTGCAGTTTATACAGATGACATCGTTTGGTTGCGGTCCCGATGCATTTATTATCGATGAAGTGCGCGACTTGTTGCTGCGTCATAACAAATCCTATACATTGCTAAAACTCGATGATATAAACAATGTTGGCTCAATGAAATTGCGTGTTCGCTCATTGGTTGAGAGCCTTCGAATGGCAACTCAGAATAGAGAAAAATGCCTTGCAAAAGAATTTGTTACTACGCCAGTGTATGATTATACCTATCGAAAACGTAAGATTCTCATACCATTCTTTACCTCGTTTATATCTCCGCTTCTTCCGGCTATTATGCGCGTGGCCGGATATGATGTTGATTGTCTTCCTATGAGTGATGACCAATCGGCCGAGTGGGGGTTGAAGTATGCCAATAATGAAGTCTGCTATCCAGCTACGCTTGTTATAGGAGATATTATCAAGTCGTTAAAAGTGGGTGGTTACAATCCGGCGGAGGTAGTTGTTGGTATTACGCAAACGGGTGGTCAATGCCGAGCATCGAACTATATGCCGTTACTCAAAAAGGCTCTTATTGATGCAGGATATACTGATACACCCGTTATCTCGTTTACCCTCAGTGATAGCATTAACAATGATCAACCTGCATTCAATGTCAATTGGACGAAGATGTTACCTATTGCTCTGCGGGCGGTATTGTATAGCGATGTTATCAATAAATTTTATCATGCAGCTGTTGTGCGAGAAAGAACTGTAGGTTTAGCCTCTGATTTGCAAAAAACTTTCATACAAATAGGTGCGCAGTTAATCGAAAAGGGTAAAAGCCATGAGTTGTATAAATATATGGAATTGGCTGCAAAGGAATTTGATTCTATCTGTCTTGATAAGTACTGTCCCAAAGTTGGTGTTGTTGGTGAAATATATCTCAAATTCAACAATTTTGCACAAGGAGGTGTTGTCGATTGGCTTGTTGAACAGGGTGTTGAGGTTGTCCCACCTATCCTTGCCGATTTCTTTATCCAGACTTTTGTCAATCGTAAAGCTAATGTTGCAGCACATATCAAGAAACGTAATGTGAAGGATAGCCTACTCGGTTTAGGTTATAACTTGGTGCGTGCTGAGATTCGGAATGTGAATAAAATATGCTCTAAATTTCGTTATTTCACACCCTTTGGCGATATCTTTCACGAAGCAAAACTGGCTGAGAAAGTAATCACACTCAATGCCCAATTTGGAGAGGGATGGTTGCTTCCTGCAGAGATTATGTCATACGCAGAGAGTGGCGTTATGAGCGTTATCAGCTTGCAACCATTTGGCTGTATAGCAAACCATATAGTGTCTAAAGGCATAGAAAAAAAGATTAAAAGATTATATCCTTCGATAAATTTACTATCTTTGGACTTCGATAGTGGTGTAAGTGATGTAAACATCAAGAATCGCCTATTGCTGTTTATCGACAAATTGAAGGAAAAATACGATGGAAAATAAAATTATTGATGCAGCCCGCAGTGTTTTTATAGAAAGGGGCTATGCCGAAACAAGTATGAGTGAGATTGCTACTCGTGCGGGTATCAATCGCCCTGCCTTACACTACTATTTTCGTACCAAAGATAAAATGTTCCAAGCAGTATTTGGTAGTATCGTATCATCGGTGGTACCTAAGGTTTTTGAAGCATTGGCACATAAAGAGATGAGTATAGCCCAGAGAGTTGGTAGTATTATTGATGCTTACTATGCTCTTTTCTTAGAAAATCCACGTTTGCCTATGTTTATGTTACGAGAATTTAATCGTGATTCGGATTTACTGATTAACACCTTAAGAGAACTGAACGTTTTTGATACGGCTTGTAGGGCTTTTGCTTCGGTTCAAGAGGAGATGAATGAAGGTAAACTAAATAAAGTATCAATGCAATTTGTTTTTTACAATTTCTATAGTTTGCTTGCTATTCCATTTCTTACAAAGGATGTTGCAACAAAGATTTTCCAGCGTGATGACAGCGCTTTTTGTGCTATGCTTTCGGAGTGGAAGCAGAATATCATTATGCAAATGAAAAATCTCTTGGAGGTAAAATAACGATTGTATATTTATCATCGCAAACTATAAATCTATAGAGTATGGAAATTATAATCTATGTGTCGATAGCCCTTGTTGTGGGTGTGGTGGTTACGTTTTTGTTGATGCGATTGCGTTACGAACAACGCAATGCCGAGCAGGTGCGCACTGCCACGCGCATGGATGCCGATATGCAGATGCTTCAGCGAGAATTGCAACGTTACAAAGACGAACTTGCTCAAGCCAATGCTTCGTTATCGGCTCTTGATGCCGAAAACAATACTTTGCGTGGCGATGTAACTCGCCTCGTTGCTGAGAAACGTGCCGTTGAGCAATGCTATGCCGAGCAGGGAGAACTCTTGGAACAAGCTACGCAACGCTGCAACGAACTACAGGTCGAGGTGACTGCCTGCAAGGAGCAGTATGCTCGTATAGAGGCCGAGTATAAGGCACTGCAAGAGAAGCTCGATAATCAGAAAAACGAAATGGCCGAGTTGCACAAACTCACGCTATCGCAATTCAAGAATATGGCTTCGGATATTATGGATGAGAAGAGCCGAGCCTTCAAGGAGATGAGTGGCGAGAGCCTCAAGACCATATTGGAACCTCTCAATCACGATATTGAGGGTTTCAAAAAGCAAGTATCGCAATGCTACGAAACCGAGAGCAAAGAGCGCACTTCGCTGCAAGAGCAGATACGCCAACTGGCTCGCCAAAACGAGCAGATGCGCCGCGAGGCCGACAAGTTGTCAAGTGCCCTTCGCGGTGGCACAAAGGTGCAGGGCGACTGGGGCGAAATGATATTGCACAACATCTTGCAACAATCGGGTTTGCGCGAGGGTGAAGACTTTGAGGTGCAGAAGAGTGTCGATGCCGTTGGCGACAACAAGCGCCCCGATGCGGTGTTGCACTTCCCCAATCACAGTGACCTCATTATCGACTCGAAGGTGTCGTTTACAGCCTACGACAGCTATATGCATGCTGCTACCGATGAGGAGAGACGTGTATATGCCAAGCAGCATCTTGAATCGGTGTACAACCATGTGCGTCAACTTGCCGAGCGCGATTATGCCTCGCGCAATAAACTGTCGTACGACTTTGTCATTATGTTCATTCCCATCGAATCTATGTTCCTCTTGGCACTCGATGAGGCGCGTGTACAGGGCCGCAACTTATGGAATGAGGCGTATGAGCGCAGAGTTATCATTATGACACCCACCAACCTCGTTTTGGCTGTGCGATTGTTGCAAGATATGTGGCGACAACAACGCCTCGAGGCCAACATCCGCGCCATCAAGGAGCGTGCCGAGAAGATGTATGTGCAGTTTGCCTCATTTGCCACCGATATCGATGCCGTACGACAAAGTCTCCAA
The DNA here is from genome assembly GCA_017561285.1 of Bacteroidaceae bacterium. Taxonomy (GTDB): domain Bacteria; phylum Bacteroidota; class Bacteroidia; order Bacteroidales; family Barnesiellaceae_A; genus Barnesiella_A. The sequence goes on along the minus strand of JAFZDG010000112.1, from coordinate 2,217 downwards.
TCGGCTTTGTCTTCGTGCGATAGTGCCCGCCGCCGTCTTACAACCGGTAATGACAACCTTATCCTGCAATTCGAAAAGATGCGCCGCCTGGGGCTGGAGCCCAAGAAGTTTAGCAAAACCGCTGTGCAAAAGAGTTGGCAACAAATGCAAGAAGAGGCCGGCGCGAGCGATGAAAATCAGTCGGATATACAACAATCATTGTCATCTGATGTTGTGGAAGAGTAGTATTGTGCAAACTGATTGATATTTTCTTGTTTTGTGTTCAATTTGATTGAAATGTTTTCTGTTTATGAAAAATTAATACTTATAAACTTGTTTCTTGTAGATTTGTGTGTATATTTGCAGTGAGAAATAAGTTTGAAAAATAGTTTTTGTGATAGTTATAATAGAAGATTGGTTACTGCACTGTTTTGTGAAGGACGGTGCAGTTTCTTTTTAATACCATTATGTGGCTGCGATTAACCATACAATGTTCTCTAAATGAGTATGCGTAAGACTCGCTTTGTTACATATATAATATAATAGCCCCAACTACGACTTGCGCAATTGGGGCGGGAGGGTTTGAGGTATTTCCTGATGTTATTTGAAGTTTTTGTTTATCCACATAGCGAAAAGCTTGTCTGTTACGGAATAGACTTTTTGCGTTTCGGTTATGTAATCCTTTTCAAGTAGTATCTTTGCAGCCGATTGCACAGAGCTTGCCGATGGGAGACTGTGGCGTTTGATAAATTCTGACGAGGTTATACCTTTGGCTTCGTGATCCTTAGCTATGGCATAAAGGAGAGCCTTTTGTTTCTCCGGTATATTTGAAAGTATCTCCCGAAACAATGTGTCATTTGATGCAATAATAGTATCAATGGCTGTTTCGATAATCTCTCGTGTACATTCAGTACCTTCGGCGGTATCGGCATACGCCTCATTGAATGTGCGTTGTATGTAGTAGGTGTGACCATTAAAACGTTTATATACCCATGCAGCATTTTCTTGTTTGATGGAGCGATTGCGCCTTGCGAAAAGATTGCAAATAAACTCTGTATATATATCTGGCGCAATGGCGTTTAGTACCAACAAGTCGGCACTATTGTAGAATGGACGGGCCGATGACGTATACATCTCTTGCATCATGTGCCGTTCGCTACCTGCGAATATAAAATTACAGTTGCGCAATCTTTGTATGTGTGTGCGTAGTAACGCCTCTATGTTTTTTTCGGGATATTTAGCTATTTGCTGAAACTCATCGATAGCTACAATGCAGGGTTTGTCTGCTTCGTCGAGATACTGAAATATTTCATCGAGCGTATATTCCGGCTTTTCAATATCACCCAAACCAATATTAAAAGTAGGCATATTGGTGACAGGGTCAAAGCCCAATTTGCCACTAATAGATTTTATGGTTTGTATGAATAGTGATGCCATTTTTTTGCTGTTAGGCAGTAGCGTTTCGTAGATAGTGCGTCCCAAGACGTATGTAAATTCGCGTAAGCTGGTCGTGTGAAGAATGTCGATAAAAAAGGTATAATATTCCTCACTTATCTCAGGTTTGTCAAAGCAAAATTGAATCAGTCCGGTCTTGCCCATGCGCCGCGGTGATATTATTACAAGATTGTTTTCATTGGTAATGGTTTTTATTACCCTTGCCGACTCTGTTACTCTATCGCAGAAGTACTCTGCATCAATCTTACCGGTTACAATGAATGGATTTTTAACTTTTGACATATGTGTATTGTTTTATGCAAATATAATTATTCGATTTGAATAATGCAAATAAAATAATCGTAAAATTATTTTCCAGTCACTATCGGTCGTATGTCATAAATATTTGAGATATCATTGAAATAGGAGTATTTGCCCTTTTCATAATACAACCCCGCCCCAACTACGACTTGCGCAATTGGGGCGGGGTATTTATACTAATGTGTGTGGATTACTCCCACTCGATTGTTGCAGGTGGTTTTGAACTGATGTCGTACACTACGCGGTTTACGCCTTGTACCTTGTTGATGATGTCGTTCGATACTTTGGCAAGGAACTCGTAGGGGAGGTGTGCCCAGTCGGCGGTCATACCATCGGTTGAGAGTACGGCACGCAATGCAACGGCGCTCTCATACGAACGCTCATCGCCCATTACACCCACACTCTTAACGGGCAACAATATTACACCGGCTTGCCATACCTTGTCGTAGAGGTTGTTGTCGATGAGGCCTTGGATGAAGATGT
>JAFZDG010000111.1 GCA_017561285.1 Bacteroidaceae bacterium | reverse complement strand
TGCACGCGATGCTGTAGTGCGTGGCGAACCTGAATATACCGCACTCGAATGGACCAATGCCGTACGCGATGGCAGTTCGTGGAGCGATATCAAAGGCCTTTCGTATTGGCAAGAAGGCAAATTGACACACAATCCGCCTCGCCCTGCCAACAAAAGCTTCGATGACCTGCCATTCCCTGCACGACATCATTTGGCTCAACGAGAGTTTCACAACCCCAAACTCAAACTCTCGCCCTATACCACTATGATAACCTCTCGCAACTGTCCCTTCAAGTGTATATATTGCGTACCCAGTTCGCTATCCTTTGCACGAGAGTTGGAGTACCGTAGCGAGCACAACCGTAAGCCACCCATTTCATATCGCTCGATAGAGAATATCGAAGCCGAGCTAAAAGAGCTGCACGAGGCCGGTTACAAGGCCATAGGCTTTATGGACGATGAATTTATATGGACCGAAGAGCGCACAGCCGATTTGTGTCGCATACTCAAGAAATATGATTTCCGCTGGGGCTGCCAGGCACGTGTAGATACCATTACCGAGCCTATTGCCAAGGCATTGGGCGAATCGGGCTGTTTGTATGTCGATTTGGGTATAGAGTCGTTTAACGATGAAATTCTCAAATATATCAAGAAAGGCATCACTCGCGAGCAAATATACAACGCTATTCACTTACTCAAGAAGTACAAAGTACCTGTAAAACTCAATATACTCATAGGTACCAGTCCGTTGGAAACCAAAGAGACACTACGCGACACCTTGCGCCAAGCCCAAAAGCTGCGTGTCGATCAGATTATGTTCAACATCGTATCTCCCTTCCCCGGTACCGAGTTCTACAAGTTGGCCAAAGAAAACGGATGGATAGCCGGTGGTGAATATACCCCCACCAACGTGCAACGCGAGTCGATACTCAACTATCCGCACCTCTCGGCACGAGAAATGGAAAAGATACTTTACCGCTACAATCTGCGCTATTTCCTTTCGCCATACGTCATATGGTCTCACCTGCGCCGATTTACCAGTTGGTCGGAATTTTTCCACGCGCTCAAAGCATTGAAAATAAAACTCTTTGGATAATGCAACTTTCGGTCGTACTTATTTGTTGGAACTCACTATCCCATCTGCGCGAGGCTCTTGCATCGCTGCATGACACCCTTACTGCTGCTACCGATAGCGAGATTATACTTATAGACAACGGCTCGACCGATGGTACCGACCGTTTCATTGCTCAACACTATCCGCAAGTTGTGTATCATCGCCTGCCCATCAACAAGGGCGTAGCTTTTGCCCGCAACCGAGGTATAGAACAAGCTCGCGGCAAGTACGTGTGGTTGCTCGACGATGACACCGTAGCCAATAGAGAGGCCCTTGCCCAAATGATACAATATATGCAAGAGCATCCTCAATGCGGCATTTGCGGCTGCCGTCTTGTCAATGCCCGGGGCGAAACTCAAGAGAGCTATAAGCCCTATCCTTCATTAACGATCAAAGTGCGCAATGTACTGCAATCGCATATAGGTCATCATATATCGGCTGCCAATCCCTACGCCCGGCAATGGGCTACCGGCCAACCATTTGAGCCTACATACATCATAGGTGCTTGCCAACTCATTCGCCGCGAAGTAATAGAACAAATAGGACTACTTGACGAAAAGATTTTCTATGGGCCCGAAGATGCCGACTACTGTATTAGCGCTCGCAAAGCCGGATGGAGCACAATATATATGCCTCAAGTGAGCATTGTACACCATTGGAAACGCATTACCAACCGCAAT
>JAFZDG010000110.1 GCA_017561285.1 Bacteroidaceae bacterium | reverse complement strand
AGTGCCGGTTTGAAGGTGGGCTTGGCCGGTAACGTGGGACAGAGCCTTGCCTATCAAGTAGCTACCTGCGACTACGATTATTATGTGGTAGAGTTGAGTAGCTTCCAATTGGATAATATGTATGATTTTAAGGCCGATATTGCTGTATTGCTCAATATTACCCCCGACCATCTCGACCGTTACGATCACAAGATGGAGAACTATATCGATGCCAAGTTCCGCATTACACGCAACCAGACACCCAACGATGCCTTTATTTATTGGAATGACGACCCCGTAATTAATGAGAAGTTGCGTTCGTTGCAACTCAACTCGCAAGTATATCCATTCTCAGAGACACAAGAGCCTCACTCAAGTGCCTATACGCAAGACCACAAGGTGGTAATCAATACACCCGATGATGTTTTCGAGATGAGCGAAGAGGAGTTGGCATTGCCCGGCCGTCATAATCTGTATAACTCATTGGCAGCCGGTATTTCGGCCAATTTATTGCATATAGAGAAAGAAGATATACGCCGAGCATTGAGTAATTTCCAGGCTGTAGAGCATCGTCTCGAGCCGGTTGCAACGGTGCGAGGGGTACGTTTTATCAACGACTCGAAGGCCACCAACGTCAACTCTTGCTGGTATGCGTTGGAGAGTATGGATACGCCCGTTGTCCTCATTCTCGGTGGTAAGGATAAAGGTAATGACTATACCGAGATAGAGCAGTTGGTAAAAGACAAGGTCAAAGCTATTGTGTGTATGGGTGTTGATAACAGTAAATTGCACGCATTTTTCGATGGCAAAGTACCCTATATAACCGATGCCGGTTCTATGCAAGAGGCTGTTTCAAAAGCCTATGCTGCCGCAAGTGCCGGCGATACAGTATTGTTGTCACCTTGCTGTGCCAGCTTCGACCTTTTTACAAGCTACGAAGATAGAGGTGCTCAATTTAAAGAATATGTACGCAATCTCTAAGCAATATGGCAATCACAGATATAAACAAAATCAAAAAAAAGAAGGTAAAATATACCTCCGACTGGACATTGTGGGCCTGTTATCTGATATTGTGTGCCGTATCGATTGTAGAGGTGTTCAGTGCCAGCAGTCTTGAACTGAAGAACGGCAGTGTCTATTCGCCCATTACATCGCACGTGCAGTGGTTGGTGTTGGGTTTTGTTATGGTCTTTGGGTTGGAGCATTTGCACTACAAGTACACCAAAGTAATCATGGTATTGATGGCAAGTGTTTCCATCATATTGGCCATTCTTACGCCCATTATAGGAGAGAATGTCAATGGCGCTGTGCGGGCTATTGATTTTGGTTTTGTGTCGGTGCAAGCGGCCGAGCCATGTAAATTGGCTTGTGCCATGTCTTTGGCTTATGTGCTCTCTCGCTTCCAGAAACCCGATGGAACAGGACTATCGGGTAAAGGTGTCAAGTGGGGCTTGGGTATTATACTTATTTTTGTTGGTCTATTGGTATTTCAAGGAGGATCAAATGCCTTGCTTGTATTGATGGTGGGTGTAAGCCTTATGTTGTTATCGGTCTTGCCTCGTAAGATTTTGTGGGTAGGTGGTACGCTGGCTATCTTGCTCATTGCCGGTGCAGTAACAGCTGTAGTGATATCGCGAACCGGTGGTGTTGAGGCCAATGCTACTGAGCAAGTTGCTTCTGTTGAAGTTGTAGCTCAAGAGGAGGTAAAGCCGGAGAAAAAATCGCCATTGGACAAGATTGTCGATAAATTGCGTACCGGTACTTGGAAGAGACGTATTGACGACTGGTTGCCCGGAGGAGAGCCTGAGTATATGAAAGAAACCGACTATGGATTGGGCGGAAATTCTCAGAAGCACCATGCTTTTATGGCTATAGCGCATGGTAACGGTATTGGAGTTATGCCCGGCAATAGCAGGGAGTGTTCGCGTTTGCAATTGGCCTTCTCCGACTTTATCTATGCCATTATCCTCGAGGAGATGGGCTTGTTTGGCGGATTTATCGTATTGCTGTGTTATCTGGGTATCCTCATAAGGGCCTGTATGATAAGCAAGAATTGCAAGAGTGCCTATGCCTCATTGCTTATAATGGGTATGGCTATGGTTATTGTATATCAGGCAATCTATCATATGAGTATATCGGTGGGTGTATTGCCGGTATCCGGACAGACTTTGCCCTTTATCAGCAAGGGCGGAACCTCTATTCTCATCATGAGTATGGCGATGGGAATGATGTTGAGCGTAAGCCGCTATGCAGTGGAACGTAAAGGTGCCGAATTGCGTCCTATAGACGATGACGATGAGTTGCCCGAAGATTTGAAGGCCGATAATCCGGCAGGAGGTTTTTAAACGAGAAGAGTATTTATGAAAAAGAATATGAGAGTACTTATAAGCGGTGGTGGAACAGGTGGTCATATCTTTCCGGCTGTTTCTATCGCCAACGAAATAAAGTCACGTTATCCGCACGCCGAGATACTTTTTGTGGGTGCTGAGAGCCGTATGGAGATGGAAAAAGTTCCGGCTGCAGGATATAAGATTGTGGGGTTGCCGGTATATGGATTTGACCGCCGCAATTTGTTGCGTAACTTCAAGGTGCTATGGAACTTACTGAAAAGTATTGCTATGGCTCGAAAGGTTGTCAAAGAGTTTCGCCCCGATATAGCGGTGGGAGTAGGAGGGTATGCAAGCGGACCTACATTGTGGGCTGCTTCGCACATGGGTATTCCTACACTTTTGCAAGAGCAGAATGGCTATGCCGGTGTTACCAACAAACTGTTGGCCTCTAAGGCTGAGGCTATCTGTGTGGCCTATGAGGGTATGGAACGATTTTTCCCTGCCGACAGAATTGTGATGACCGGTAATCCTGTGCGACAAGACTTGTTTAATAGCACACTTTCGCGCGAAGAAGCAGTCGAATTCTTTGGCCTCGATGCCTCGAAAAAGACTATTTTGGTTGTCGGTGGCAGTTTGGGCGCTCGTACCATCAATCAAAGTATTGCCCAACATATCAATGATATAAAAGATAGCAATGTACAGTTGATATGGCAAACCGGTAAGTCGTATGATGCCGATGCGCAAGCACTACTTGAAGCAACACCTTGTAACAATGTGAAGCAAATGGCTTTTATATCGCGTATGGATATGGCATATAAGGCAGCCGATCTTGTTATCTCACGAGCCGGTGCAAGTTCTATTTCGGAGTTGTGCCTATTGGAAAAGCCTGTGATATTGGTTCCTTCGCCCAATGTGGCCGAAGACCATCAAACCAAAAATGCCGAGGCGTTATCATCGCGTGGCGCTGCTGTTCTCATCAAGGATGCCAATGCACGCAATGAACTCGTTCCTACAGCATTGCAGTTGGTTGAGGATAGTATCTCGTTGCTCTCTATGTCGTCGGCTATTGCTACTATGGCCGAACGGAACTCGGCCGGTCGCATTGTAGATATTGTAAGTCGCATTGTAGAGGAGAATGAGTAATGAAAAAATTGGAAGCATACAAGTCGGTCTATTTTGTCGGAGCCGGAGGTATAGGAATGAGCGCGTTGGTGCGATATTGCCTGTCGAAAGGGCTTCGTGTGGCAGGTTATGACCGTACACCTACACCCCTCACAACGCAGTTGCAACAAGAGGGTGCCGAGTTGTTTTTTGATGAAGATGAAGCTCTGATACCCGAGTATTGTCGTAGTTGTGAAGATACGTTGGTGGTATATACTCCGGCTATACCTCAAGAACACAAAGGACTTCTTTACTTCCTTCATCACAAATTTGAGGTGATTAAGCGTGCGAAGTTGTTGGGGCTTATAACACATTCGCTCAAAGGACTCTGTTTTGCCGGCACGCATGGAAAAACGACAACATCAAGTATGGCTGCGCACATATTCAACCAATCGGCCATTGGATGCAACGCCTTTCTGGGTGGCATTTTGCGCAACTACGATAGCAACCTTATCCTGTCGGCGCACAGCGATTATGCTGTAGTGGAGGCCGATGAGTTTGATCGTTCGTTCCATCAACTCTTGCCCTATATCGCAGTGGTAACATCAACCGATGCCGACCATCTCGATATATATGGAACAGAAGAGGCATACCTCGAAAGTTTCTCTCATTTTACATCGCTCATTCGCCCGGGAGGTGTACTTATTGCCAAAAAAGGAATCAAAATGGTGCCTCGTGTGGGTGAGGGTGTACGCATCTATAGTTACTCGAAAGAAGAGGGTGACTTCCATGCCGAGAATATTCAAATAGGTAACGGTAGTATCTGTTTCGATTTTGTGGCTCCCGATGGCCGTATCAATGATGTTGAATTGGGCGTTCCGGTAGAGATAAATATAGAGAATGCTGTAGCATCGATGGCTGTTGCCTGGCTGTGTGGCGTGTCGGGCGAGGATATGCGCAAGGCTATGTCATCGTTTATGGGAGCAAAGCGCCGTTTTGAGTTCTGGCTGCGCACCCCGCAACGGGTAATGATAGACGATTATGCTCATCATCCCGATGAGTTGAGAGCCGCTATCACATCGGTTAAGGCTCTCTATCCCGACCGTAAATTGAGTGTGATATTTCAACCACATCTATATACTCGCACACGCGATTTTGCACCCCAATTTGCCGAGTCATTATCGCTTGCCGATGAGGTTATTTTGCTCAATATCTATCCGGCACGAGAATTACCTATCGAAGGAGTCACTTCGCAAATCATTTACGACAAGATTTTATCATCTCGTAAAGAACTTTGTGACCGAGAAATGTTGCTTGAACGAATAAAAGAGTATAACTTTGAGGTGTTATTGACAGTAGGTGCCGGAGATATAGACCGACTCCTACCTCAAATATATGATATAGTAAACGCACAATGAAGCTTTTCTTTAAGATATTAGCCATCATTCTTCTTGTAGGATACCTTGTAGCCTCAGTTGTGTTGTGGGGTAACAAGAGCGATGATGTTGTGTGTGAACGCTTCTATATCAGTGTGTGCGATAGTGCCGAGTGTGACTTGATTACCTCCGAAAAATTGTATCATTACCTGTGCAGAAATCACTTGTTGCCCGAGGGTAAGCGTTGTGGAGATATTGATCCGGCTGCCATTGAGCGTAGTGTGCGTAGTATCGATTTGTTGGGGCGAGTTGAGTGCTATTATGAGTCAAATGGCGATGTCTATCTTTTGGTAGATCAGCGCCGTCCTGTTATGCGTGTTATGCCGGGCGAAGGCGATACTTACTATCTTGATAAGAACGGCGAACGTATTGCTGTCGATACAATGTACGTAGAAGACGTACCCATTGTAATGGGCAATGTCGATGATAAATTGCTGTCGCCTATGCTCATACCATTGGTAGAGTATATTGTGTCGCACGAATTTTGGAGTCACCAGATTACTCAAATATACATCACGCAACAACATGAGGTTATGTTGTCACCTCGGGTGGGTAATCATAAAATATTGTTGGGTAGTTTAGACAACTATCAACAGAAACTGCAAAGTGTGTTGGAAATGTATCGTCAAGTAATGCCCAAAGTGGGATGGAATGCTTATGATACCATTTCGGTAAAGTATAAAAATCAAGTTGTTTGTACCCGTAGAGATAAAAAGTATAGACACAATACATGGACAAAAAAAACATTATCAACATATGAATGAATATATTGTAGCCATTGAACTGGGCAGCTCGAAGATAGTGGGCGTGGCCGGTTATAGAGATGAGAACGGAAAACTCGTTGTCGCTGCCATAGAGAGTATGAGTGCTTCCAATATTATTATCAAGCGAGGTTTTGTGCAGAACGTAGATGACGTATATGCGCAAATACATAAGATAAAGATGATGTTGGAGAATCGCATTGCACCTGCCAAAATCACTAAAGTGTATGTTGGCGTGGGCGGTGTATCGGTTACTGCCGAGGATAAAGTAACCAAGCGTTCATTCCATGAAGACAGTATTATTAAACAAGCGCATGTGCAGATACTTAAAGAGGAGTGCCGTAGCAAGTTGCCTACAAATGTAGATGTTCTTGACATCGTATCTACCGGCTACATTATCGATGGTCGCTCGGAGCGTAATGCCATAGGTGCTACCGGAACAACTATAGAAGCCCATTACAAAGCCATTACTGCCAAGCCTCTCTTGCGTAAAAACATTGATCGTTGTATCATAGAACGCTCAAAATTGCCCATTGCCGGCTACATAACATCGGCACTTGCCACTGCCGATGTCGTATTGTCGAAAGAGGAGCGTACCTTGGGTTGTGTGTTGGTTGACTTTGGTGCCGATACAACAACCGTATCGGTGTATAAGAACGATACTTTGGTCTTGCTCGAGACTCTGCCTATGGGTGGTCGTAACATTACACGAGACATTATGAGTCTTAAATTGCTCAGTACCGAGGCCGAACAGTTGAAGAAATCTTCGGGTATGGCTATAGGCTATAAGAGCGAGAACAATGAGAAACTGAAGTTTGAAGGTGATAATATGGTGGCAATAGACCTTGCCAAATTGTCGTCGGTAGTAGAGGCGCGTTCGGAAGAGATTGTGGCCAATGTCGAGGCTCAAATAAAACGCTCGGGCTATGAGCGCAAAGAGCTTACTGCCGGTATGATTGTCGTAGGTGGTGCTGCTCAACTCAATGGCTGGATTAAATTGCTCGAAGAACGTTTGGTTGATATGAAAGTGCGTTTTGGCAGCTTGCATAAAGATATACTTGCCGTTGAGAAAGAACGTCCTCGTATCAATGACTTCATACAGGCTGTAGCCATCCTTAATGCCGGTAAAGAAGATTGTACCAAAACACCGGTCAATAGTACCGTTGTAGAACGTCCGGCTCCCGAACCTGAAGAAGAGGAGGAAATTATTATCACTCCTGCAACGAAAGAGGAGAAACCCAAGCGTCGCAATATCTTCTCGACACTTTTCGATAAGTTTGGAAAGATAATAGAAGAGGGTGAACAAGACGATGAAAACTAATAAGAAGTAAAAAAGAGAAATACGATATAACTATGACTGAAGATATAAAAAACTTGACACCTTTTACCGATATGGGTGACTGTCCTACAGAACAGAATGTATCGACCGAGATGATGATTATCGGTGTAGGTGGTGGTGGTGGCAATGCTGTGCGCTATATGTATAACACTCGAAACATCGAGGGTATCAGATATGTTGTATGTAATACCGATTCGCAAGCCTTAGAGAAATCGGGTATTCCCACTCAGTTGCTCTTAGGCCCTACCGTAACAAAAGGTGGCGGAGCCGGAAATAAACCCGATGTGGCTCGTGCTGCAGCAGAGGAGAGTGAGGAGGATATTGCAGCATTGCTAAGCAATGAACCTAAACCCAATATGGTATTTGTAACTGCCGGTATGGGTGGTGGTACGGGTACCGGTGCTGCGCCTGTAGTGGCTCGTATAGCGAAAGATTTGGGTATCCTTACTGTGGGTATTGTTACATTGCCTTTTCTCTTTGAAGGTCTGCCCAAAATTAAGAAAGCGTTGTCGTATATCGAGGAGATGCGTAAGCACGTAGATGCTTTGTTGGTAATCAATAATGAGCGTTTGCGTGAGATATATCCCACCCTTACCTTTATGAATGCTTTCTCTAAAGCCGATGATATATTGGCTACAGCAGCCGGTAGTATTATTGACATTATTATTCGTGAAGGATATGTCAACTGCGACTTTAGAGATGTTCGCACAACACTGCTCGATGGTGGAACTGCCATTATCAGTACCGGCTACGGTGATGGCGAAAATCGTGTAACTTCGGCCATTGAAGATGCTATTCGATCGCCGCTTTTGAAGAATGCCGATGTTTATACATCGAAGAACCTGCTTATTGTTATATATATATCGCCCGATGAAGATAAACAGATGACTCTTACTGAGAGCGATGAGCTTACGGCTTTCACTTCAAAGTTTGTCAATGCCCCCGATGTTATTACAGGTATCTACTTCGATGACGAGATTGGCGATAAAATGAAAATTACAATCTTGGCATCGGGATTTGAAGCGACCGATACCATTACTATTCCGGCTCCTCCGGCCACTAAGCCCGATCGCAAAGCCGATCCGGTGCCTCCGGTAATTGATAGTTCGACTCTCGAGCAGATATATGGACAAGATGCTGTACGTGATGTCGTGCGTAAGCGTTTACAGTTGGCTATCCTCACTCGTGAGCAGATGGATAATGAAGCTCTGCTCGAGCTTTTTGACAATGAGCCTACCTATAATCGTACATCCGACTTTAAGCAACGATTGGCTATGGCCGGAACAGCGCGTACAAATGAGACAAATGCGACAGCCGAGAGTGGTACAAAAACAATAAATTTTGGTGACTAAAATATTATAATATTATGAGCCTGTTTGATACAATCAGCAACGATATAAAGAGTGCGATGTTGGCCAAAGACCGTGTGAAGTTGGAGGCGCTTCGTGGCGTTAAGAAAGAGTTTATTGAAGCCAAAACTGCCAAAGGTGGCAATGGCGAATTGTCGGACGATGCGGCTTTGAAAATTCTTGCCAAAATGGTGAAGCAACGCCGCGAGAGTGCTGCAATCTATATGGAGCAAAATCGCCCCGAACTCGCAGAGAGTGAGTTGGCCGAGGCTGCGGTAATAGAGGTGTATATGCCCAAGCAGCTTACCGAAGAAGAACTAACCATCGCATTGCAAGCCATCATCACCGAGGTAGGTGCTGCCGGTCCGCAAGATATGGGCAAGGTGATGGGTGTAGCCTCAAAACGATTGGCCGGTTGTGCCGATGGTCGTGCCATTTCGACCAAAGTAAAAGAGTTGTTGAATAAATAATAGTAATAATCTAAATTCCATACGATATGCTTACGTTAGATGTAATAAAAAATAGAACCGAGGAGGTAATTGCTCGCCTTGCAGTGAAACACTTCGATGGTCGTGAGAAAATAGAGCGCATTATTGAGTTGGATAAGACTCGCCGCACTTCTCAAAACGAATTGGATGCACGTCTTGCCGAGTTGAAAAAGATGGCTGCAGAGATTGGAAAGTTCATGAAAGAGGGTAAGAAAGATGAAGCAGAAGCGGTGAAAGAACGTGTGGCCGATATGAAAGCCGGTAATGTGGCTATAGAAGAGGCTATGGTTGCTGCCGAGCGCGAGATTACCGATATCTTGCTCACCATTCCCAACCTTCCTTGCGATGCAGTTCCCGAAGGACGCACTGCCGAAGATAACATTGTGGAGAAAGAGGGTGGTGTGATACCCCAATTGGGCGATGATGCATTACCCCACTGGGAGTTGGCCAAGAAGTACGATCTTATAGACTTTGAATTGGGTGTAAAAATTACAGGAGCCGGTTTCCCCGTTTATAAAGGCAAAGGAGCTCGCTTGCAACGTGCGCTCATTTCGTTCTTCCTCGATCGTGCCCGCGAGGCAGGATATTTGGAGATACAGCCCCCTTATGTTGTAAATGAAGCATCGGGTTATGGTACCGGTCAATTGCCCGATAAGGAGGGACAGATGTATTGCTGTACTGCCGACAATCTCTATCTCATTCCTACAGCCGAGGTGCCTGTAACCAACTTGTATCGTGATGTTATTTTCAACGAGAGCGATCTTCCTGTAAAGAATGCAGCCTATTCGGCTTGTTTCCGTCGAGAGGCCGGTTCGTATGGTAAAGATGTACGCGGACTCAATCGTTTGCACCAATTTGATAAAGTGGAGATTGTGCAAATTCAGCATCCCGATCACTCGGCTGCTGCTCTTGAAGAGATGAAAGACCACGTGCAAGGTCTTGTTGAGGCCCTTGAATTGCCCTGGCATATCTTGCGCCTCTGTGGTGGCGATATGAGCTTTACATCGGCTATTACATTCGACTTTGAAGTTTACTCGGCTGCTCAAAAACGCTGGTTGGAGGTAAGCTCTGTATCGAACTTCGAGAGTTACCAAGCCAATCGTTTGAAATGCCGTTATCGTGGTGCCGATAAGAAGACTCACCTCTGCCACACACTCAATGGTAGTGCATTGGCCTTACCTCGTATTATGGCTGCCTTGCTTGAGAACCATCAAACCCCCGAGGGTATTCGCATTCCCCGAGCACTTGTTCCCTATACTGGTTTCGATATGATCGATTGATAGGTGCTACTATCTGATACAAAAATCACGAAGGTGTGTCGCATTGTACGGCACACCTTCGCTGCTATTATGGTTAACTAAATCTATGTGTTTTAGGCTTGGTTTGAGAGCGGTTCGGGTACTGCATAGGTACGAGCGGCCAACTCTTTGTCAAACATATACAATCCGTAGCCATGGTCACCAATTTTCTTCAAGGCATCGATATAGTCGCGTGCAGTCTCTTCTTCTTCTACCTGCTCATCGACAAACCATTTGAGCATACTTTGAGATGCGTAATCGTTCTCTTCAAGAGCGATTGTGTATAGGTCGTTGATGCGGCCTGTTACAATCTTTTCGTAGCGGAGAGTTTCCTCAAAAGCGTGAAGAATCGAGTCCCATGAAGTGTCAACCTTGTCGATGGGCATCAATGTCACTTTACCATCGCGCGAGTTGATATGGTTTATAAATATAGTAGCGTGATCTTGCTCTTCTTTAAATTGTACGGCAAACCAGTGTGCAATACCTTTATAACCTATATTTTCGAAGTACATAGACATCGATAGGTATAGATAGGCCGACCAAAATTCGGCATTTACTTGGGCGTTCAAAGCCTCTTCCATTCTTTTGCTTAGCATAGTTGTAAATTTTATTAGGTTATAATTAAATGATTTATTCTAAGTTGTTGTCTTTCGACTCTGCAAATATAGTGTGAATACTGAAACTAACAAAGAAAAAAGTGTGAAATTATTCTAAAATTAGAATAATTCCAAATATGGGATATAAAAATAGGGGATTTTACTCCCCTATACATATAATATATATATTCTTTAAAGTATGATTTTGGCTACACCGTAGCTGTGTTGTACAAAATATATGCCGCTTGCTATGTTATGTGCATCGATAATGTGCGTGCCGGCAGCTACCCGATAAGTCGAAATAGCCATACCTGCTGTGTTGTAGAGTGTGATAGTCTGTTCTTTGTCGAACGATGTATATATCATTCCGTTGGCAGCAAATATATTGTTGTTATTGTCAGGCGTGTCGTTTACCGAGCCGCGTATATAGCAGCTAAGTCCATCGAGGCAAACGATTGTAGAGGTATTCATACCAAATTCGCCCTGGTCCGATGAGTCCATTGTGATATAGATAACATCTACGTCGCCCATTTCACGCAAGTCGCACCAAGCCCAATGATCGTTGGTGTAGTTGTCATCACTATTTATGATGCCATCATTGTTGCGGTCTTCTCGCAGATACTCGGCCAGGTAGAAGTCTATGCTATGCGTTGTGCCTTGTTTGATGTTTACACCATTGAAGGTTATTTTGTAGTAGTCACCTTCGTTTGTCAAAGGACGGGCAAATCCATCACCTTCGGTCGTGCCATAATATCCCCATGGACTGTTGCACACGTATATGCCTTGTGGAACAAACGTACTATTATTGCTCATCGTTATATAGCTTGTTCCATAGTTGTCGGGAGTGAGAGAGTAGGCACTGAAGTAATTTATCATAAAGGGTTTGCCAATAATAGCATCGGCTCTGAAAAGATCCTCGCTACTCATATCTACACCGCCTTGAGCCATACAACCCCATTGATTGGCAGTCCAACCGGCAGCATCGTAGTGATTGGCATTGTCGGTATTGCGACTTGGCAAGAAACCTTCGTAGTAGCCCGGCCCGTAGGGGGCTGTGTGTGAGAAAATATAGCCGTCGGCCTCAAAACTGTCGTTGCCATAGATACCATCCCATACGTTGTTTTCGTTGTATGTTATGTCGTTATCACTGAGGTCAAGTAAAAAAGGCTCGTTTTGTGCATTCATTGTTGCCATGCACACAAGCATACACGCTGTAAGCAGATTTTTTTTCATTTTATTTTTATATAAGAGTTTATTTTAGATGTCTATAGATACATTCAGCCATCCGGCGGTAGCCATATTTATTGGGGTGTAGCCAATCGTGATAGTTGGATGTGGCATTGTAAGGTGTTATTCCCGATTTGTTCCACAAGTCTATTATCTGCACACCGTAGTAATTGGCTATCTCTTTAATGGCTTCATTTTTGGTGCGGCGTATGGTGTCAACGCTGCTCCATTCGCCCAGAGAGTTGTCGTATCGGGTT
>JAFZDG010000011.1 GCA_017561285.1 Bacteroidaceae bacterium | reverse complement strand
GTAACGTATTGCAAGGTATTGCCTCTACCCGCAAGAGCATAGAATTGCGCAAAAAAGATATAGCCCGCCAAGATGTAGAGAATGAGCAAAAAATACGCAGTGTACCACAATACGAACGCGAATTGACCAATATTATGCGCCAACAACGCATCAAAGAGAATCTATTTGTATTCTTGTTGGAAAAACGAGAAGAAAACGCTCTCACTCAAACACTTGCCGTAGGAGATGCCCGCATTATCGATGAACCCAGCAGTCAAGGAAGCCCCGTAGCACCCAAGAAAAAGAAAATATATTTCTTTGCCTTTATTCTTGCTTTGGCTGTTCCTGCCGGAATTATATTCATCAAACGTCAAACCTTCCCTCTATTCCACGACAAATCGGAGTTGGAACGCATTACCAACATACCCATTATGGCCGAGTTGCCCCACTGCAACAACAATGAGTTCTTTGTAGTGAAGGCAAACAGCAACAGCGCCACATCCGAGTTATTCCGATTGTTGCGTAACAACTTACAATTTACCTTCACATCGCCCGACAAAAAGGTGGTAATGGTTACATCATCGGTATCGAGTGAGGGCAAGACCTTTATTTCATCCAATTTGGCCATTTCATTCTCACTCACCGGCAAGAAGGTCATACTCATAGGTCTCGACATTCGTCGTCCCAAAGCTGCCACCTATTTCAACATTTCAAATAAGACCGGTATCGTAAATTACCTATCGGGACAAGTGGACAATATCGAAGATATTATCTTTCACACCACATACGAAGGCCTCGATATGATACCCGGTGGCCCCATACCACCCAATCCCAACGAGTTGTTGTTGACACATTACCTCGATGATGCCATTGCACAACTTCGCGAACGCTATGACTATATCATTATCGACTCGGCCCCTGTCGGTATGGTTTCAGACTCATTCTTGATAGACCGCGTAGTCGATGTCAACCTATATGTGACACGTGCCGAGTACACATCGTGCAACCACGTGAAAGCACTCAACAACATCGTTGCCACCAACAAACTCAAGTCGCTATACTTGTGTATCAATGACGTAGATATTTCTACTCGCACATACTCATACCGCCGTTACGGAGGCTATGGTTATGGATCGTCGGTATATGGCTATTACGGCTACAACGATGACGAAAAAGAGGGGAAAAAGAAGAAAAAAACATTCTCCTTTTTGAAAAAGAAAAAATAACACCTCAGAGTGTCATACCCCTCGGCGCATTGTAATACGCCGAGGGGATTATTATACCTTATAATAAATAATATTTATACTATATAACACGCAATGATTACAGTAAACAACTTAGGTATTCAATTTGGAAAAAGAGTATTGTTCCAAGATGTCAACCTCACGTTCAATGCCGGCAACTGTTATGGTATAATAGGTGCCAACGGAGCCGGAAAATCTACTCTTATGCGCATATTGAGTGGTCAGATCGATCCTACTCATGGCACAGTGAGTATGGCTCCGGGTGAGCGTATGTCGGTTTTGAGTCAGGACCACTTTGAGTTTGACGAATGTACAGTAATAGAAACCGTTCTGCGCGGACACACCGTTTTGTGGGACATCATGCAAGAAAAAGATGCCCTATATGCCAAAGAAGACTTTTCGGATGCCGATGGCATTCGTGCAGCCGAACTCGAAGAGCGATTTGCCGAGTTGGAAGGTTGGAATGCCGAGAGCGATGCAGCCGAGCTCTTGAGTGGATTGGGTATCAAAGAAGATAAGCACTATATGTATATGCGCGACCTCAGTGGTAAAGAAAAGGTGCGCGTACTGCTTGCCAAAGCACTCTTTGGACACCCCGACAACCTCCTACTCGATGAGCCTACCAACGACCTCGACCTCGATACCGTTATGTGGCTCGAAAATTATCTCTCGAACTGCGAGAATACGGTATTGGTTGTATCTCACGACCGCCACTTCCTCGACTCGGTATGTACCCATACCGTTGATATCGACTTCAACCGCGTACAGCTCTTTGCCGGTAACTATAGCTTCTGGTATGAGTCGAGCCAACTCGCTTTGCGTCAGCAACAACAACAAAACAAGAAGGCGGAGGAGAAACGTAAAGAGTTGCAAGAGTTTATCCGCCGTTTCAGCGCCAATGTAGCCAAGAGTAAACAGACTACCAGCCGCAAAAAGATGCTCGAAAAGCTCAATATCGAAGAGATTCAGCCCTCACAACGTCGCTATCCGGGTATTATCTTCACACCACAGCGCGAGGTTGGTAACAAAATTCTCGAAGTTAAAGGCCTTGAAAAGAGCATAGAAGGCACAACATTGTTCCGCGATGTCAACTTTACCATCGAAAAAGACGACAAGGTTGTATTCCTCTCTCGCGATCCACGCGCTATGACCGCCCTTTTTGAAATTATCAACGGCAATATGAAGCCCGATGCCGGTTCTTTTGATTGGGGACAAACCATTACCACCGCATACCTTCCCCTCGACAACTCGGCCTACTTTAATACCGATATGAACCTTGTCGATTGGCTTTCACAATTCAGTGATGATTCGAGCGAGATATACCTCAAAGGTTTCTTAGGCAAGATGCTCTTCTCGGGCGATGAGGTTCTGAAGAAAGCATCGGTACTATCGGGTGGTGAGAAAATGCGTTGTATGATAGCTCGTATGATGATGCGCAATGCCAATACCATCATACTCGACACACCCACCAACCACCTCGACCTTGAGTCGATACAAGCCTTCAACAATATGCTTACGGCATATAAAGGGGTTGTACTCTTTGCCTCACACGACCACGAGTTTATACAAACAGTTGCCAATCGCGTCATAGAACTTACCCCCAACGGCATTATCGATAAGATAATGGAGTATGACGACTATATCAGCGATGATCGCGTGAAAGCGGCTCGCGAACGTATGTATAATGTCTAACATATAATAATAAAATAACACTATGGTAAAGCATATTGTACTTTTCAAGCTCAATGTTGAAGAACCCGAACGCACACAAGTCATCAACGACTTCTGCAATGCTGTTATGTCACTTCCTCAACACATCGATGTAATACGACACATTGAGGTCTCTCGCAATATCAATCCTGCCGAGCAATATGATATTGCTCTCAACTCTACGTTCGATACCCTTGAAGATGTTGCTACCTACGCCACTCACCCCGTACACGTAGCCGCCGCAGGATTACTCAAAGGCAAGGTTGCATCACGCGCTTGTGTCGACTACGAAATATAATACAACATCTACTTATCACAACACCTTCTATCGATTACGACAGGAGGTGGACCGACGGGCTTCTTCGTTGGTTGGATTGCGAAAAATATCGGCTTATTGGTCAAAATATCAGATGATTAATTGTTAAATAATAAATACTATAGATTTATGAGGAAGAATGTTGTCGTAACACTTATTCTGTTGCTAACATTAGGTGTATGTGAGATCTCAGCTCAAAGCTTTCTTGAACGACTTGGCAAAGCTGTAGGAACAGAAATTGAAAAAGGTGTAAAAAAGGAAGTGGAAAAGGCTGTTGGCAATATGAAAGAGAAATCACAGGAGAAGAAGGATCAGAAGCAAGACTCAGAGTCTGTACCAGCAAGTACTAATGTAAGCGTTGGAATTGCCAAAGCTCCTCAAAAAGCCAAATCAACGATAGCAAAACTTGACAAGACCAAGATGTACACTCAGGAGCAAGCTGATAGTTACTATCCGCTTAGCAATCCTCGTACGCTCCATATCGACAATGATTTTGTTGCACGTGAGCAACTAAAGCATGGCGTTAATCTAAAACAGCAAAGAGCC
>JAFZDG010000109.1 GCA_017561285.1 Bacteroidaceae bacterium | reverse complement strand
GCAATAACATTGCATGTCGTCACGTCAATCCCGATGAGTATGGCAAGTATATAGGCTATATTGCCGAAATAGAAGGTTTCGGCTCGGAAGATAAGAGTGTAGTAAAAGATGCTTTCGCCAGCGAAATGTTGATTTTCAAAGGCTTTGACCAAGAGTATTTGGGCAACTTCCTTGCCAAGTATCGCCAAGCCGGTATAGCAACAATTCCTCTAAAAGCAAGTCTTACTCCTACCAACATCAAATGGAGCTCCATAGAGTTACACGCTGAGCTGAACCAAGAGTATCAAGAATTTTTGAAACAATCGAAATAGTGGCATTAGAGGAGAAAGAGTTTCAAAGAAAAACACGCAGTGCTTTTGTGTGGAATATGATAGACCGTATAGGTTCACAACTTATATCGGCTACCATCGGTATTGCACTTGCCCGTATGCTTGGAGCTGCCGAATATGGCCTCACAGGAGCATTGGCTATCTTTATAGCCCTTTCACAATCGATTACCGATAGCGGTTTCTCGGCAGCACTTGTACGCAAACAAAAAATAAGCGAAGCCGACTACAATACCGTTTTCTACTACAACTTGTTTATTTCTATCCTATTATACATCATAGGATACTTGGGTGCGCCAACTATTGCACAATTCTTCAACGAGCCTGTACTTATACCCATCGCTCGTGTATTGTTTATTGTATTTATCTTCAACGCATTGTGTCTTATACAGAATGCCAAGATGGTAAAGGAAATAGACTTTCGCAAGGTAGCTACCATCAATGTGTGCGCCATAGTCATATCGGGAGTGATAGCCCTCATTATGGCCACCAATGGCTATGGTGTGTGGGCATTGGTAGCTCAAATAACGATACAAGCCTTTATAAAGATGGTGATGCAATGGGTGTGGGGAGGTTGGCGACCACGAGCCATCTTTTCGTGGCAATCGTTCAAAGAGCTGTTTGCTTTCAGTTCAAACATTCTACTTGCCAACATTCTCAATGTGTTGTTTCTCAACATCTATTCGGCCATTATAGGACGGTTATATTCGAGTCGCGACCTCGGATACTACAGCCAAGCCAACAAATGGAGCGATATGGGTGTAACTACCCTGTATGGTATAATACAAAATAGCACATATACCCTCTTTAGTGCCATTCAAGATGACCGAGAACGCCTCCTGCGCAGCTACCGAAAGACAATGAAACTCACCGCATTCATCACGTTTCCGGCTCTATTGGCACTGGCACTTACGGCACGACCTTTTATACTCATACTCTTGGGCGATAAGTGGGAAACATCGATACCGATGTTCTCACTACTACTCATGGCCGGCATTTTTACTGTACTCACCACCCTCAACGGCAACTATATACGCATCGAAGGCACTTCGAGTTTAATATTGCGGTTGGAGATATTCAAAGTTATATTATTTATTATCGTACTCGCTCTCACATGGCATCTGCCCATACTACAACTGCTATGGGGGTTGGTAGCTACGCGGGCCATAGTATATTTGGTAAGTATAGTATTCATAGGTCGTCGTATAGGATACTCTTGGCATCAACAGATACTCGACATTATGCCATCATGCGCCACCGCTCTACTGATGGTGTGCTTTGCCTATCCGGTACAACTGTTTATCGACAATATATACCTTCTGTTTGTTGTTCAAATAGGTATATGTATAGCATTTTACCTCACCATCAACCGCTACATACAAAACGACATTCTTAACGAACTTATTTTCAATATCAAGAAAATAGGCAAATAGGGAAACGTTTGCACAAAAATTATACACATTTCCCCGTCAATGATTATCCCCCCAATACGTTGCTTTGTATATTTGTGACACAATTGAAAATAATGCAACATAAAGCTCTCGTTCAATAAAATTAAATTGATTATTCATGGTAGTATGACTGTCCACATGGTAATGTCGGCAGTCATTTTTTTATAGTCAAATACTATGATAGCTCAACTATATTCGCTACATTTGTACCAATAATCATAATACTTATAAAACTAAAATACCTATGAGCGTAATCGTATCACCTTCGATTCTTACGGCCGACTTTGGTCATCTTGCCAATGAGTTACAATCTATGTCGGCTTGCGATTGGATACATATAGATGTAATGGATGGTGTATTTGTACCCAACATCTCTATTGGCTTTCCTATTATAAAAGCTGTAAAAGACAACACTGACAAAGTGCTCGATGTTCACTTGATGATTGTAGATCCCGACCGTTACATCGACCGTTGCAAAGAATTTGGTGCAGATATTGTTACCGTACACTTTGAGGCTTGCCGTCACTTGCATCGCACTATCGCGGCTATCAAAGCAGCAGGTATGAAAGCCGGTGTATCACTCAATCCTCACGTACCCGTAAGCGTACTTGAAGAGATACTTCCCTATGTCGATTTGGTACTTATCATGTCTGTTAATCCCGGTTATGGCGGTCAGGCATTTATAGAATCTTCGGTCGAGAAGGTTCGCAAACTCAAGAAAATGATTGACGAGGGTGGATACAACGTCACAATTGAAATTGATGGCGGCGTAAACGAACGTACCGGTCGTTTGCTGGTTGATGCCGGAGCCGATGCCCTTGTTGCAGGCAACTACGTTGTGAGTGCAGCCGACCGCACTGCAGCTATACAATCATTGCAAAACCTCAAATAAGAGTACAACCTCAACACATAGAGCCTGCCCAATTTACATCAATTGAGCAGGCTTATTATTTATGCGCCCTATGCAAGGAATAGACTTTATAGCCATAGATTTTGAAACAGCTACCGGCCAACGAGCTTCGATATGCGAAGCCGGTATTTGCGTGGTTCGCAACAGCAAGATAGTGGAGACACGTTCGTGGTTGGTACAACCTCCGGGCAACTATTACAACTACTACAACACACAGATACATGGCATAAAGCCTCAAGACACCATCAATGCCCCTCTCTTTCCCGATGTGTGGCGCGAAATTGCCACCTATCTCAACGATACACCTATACTGGTTGCACACAATGCAGCATTCGATATAAGTTGCATACGCAGTGCGTTGGAACTATACCATATAGCAACACCCGACATAACCTATTACTGCACCCTGCGTGCAGCCCGTAGATTATATAACTTTGAGAGTAACAAATTGGATGCACTGTGCCACTACTTCGACATACCTTGCACCAACCATCACCGAGCAGGCAACGATGCCGAGATGTGCGCCCGACTGTTCTTGCGACAACTCAAAGATGCCGGATGGTGTCGGCCTCACGAAATGGATTTTTGTCAAGGCAAATTGTAACGATAGTTCTCTATATAACCAACGAGGATATGACCAAAAAGCCATATCCTCGCAGATGTTATATAATAAGATAGTCTTTATTTCACTACCACCTTACGCACCATCGTATCTACTTTTACAAGATATATACCCGGTGACAATTGTGCTTGTACACAACCTCTTGCAACCAATACTTGTCGAGCATCGAGGCTATACACCTCAACAACAGCATCTTCGGCGGCATAAACTTGCAACAGACCATCTGTTGCGTTTATTTGTACCGATGCATCTTGTACCTTATCAACTGAGGTAAGATCGACCTCGGCCGGACTTGAATAATAGACACCTTCGTATATAGCATAGATACCCATCATCAAGAAATACTCATCTTTGAAACTTGAGAAATCATATTGAGTAGCATCGGCAGGCAATTCGGGTCCCCATGTACCATTGATGCCCACAATATATCCAGTAAGTTCCAAATAAGGAGACTCGGGAGCCTTCCATGTCAACAATGAGTTGTCAATATCATACGATAGGTTTTCGACAGGAGGCAATTCCGAAATTACCAAATTATCGATTATTACCGGACAGGCCGAAGTTCCCTTATGAGCGTGTAGGCGCACTTGTATATAATCGGTATTGTATTTATAGTCACTCATAGACATAACAAAACTCTCCCAACCCTCTTGTGGCATACCATCGTACT
>JAFZDG010000108.1 GCA_017561285.1 Bacteroidaceae bacterium | reverse complement strand
CATAGGTGCGCCAAAGGTGAGACCATCGGAGATGATACCTTTGAGGCTTATCTTGAACATTGGCAACTTGGGCACATAGTCTTGGAAGAATATGCCCACACTATAGCGTTGGTCGGTGGGACGAGGAACCCACACCTCGTTTATCTTCTCTTCGGTACGCATGAGCGAGAAGCTGAGCCAAGAGTCGGTTCCGGGTACAAACTCGCCATACAGTTTAAAGTCGAGGCCGGCTGCATAACCCTCCGATTCGTTCTGGGCACTATACCACAACTTCACGTTGTTGGCTTCGTAAGGAATGAGGTCGTTGAGTTTCTTGTAATATGCCTCGAGCGACACCTTGAAGGGGCGATCGAAGGCGCGGAATGTATAATCGCCACCGGCTACTACTTGTATAGATTGTTG
The DNA here is from genome assembly GCA_017561285.1 of Bacteroidaceae bacterium. Classification (GTDB taxonomy): domain Bacteria; phylum Bacteroidota; class Bacteroidia; order Bacteroidales; family Barnesiellaceae_A; genus Barnesiella_A. The sequence goes on along the minus strand of JAFZDG010000108.1, from coordinate 3,375 downwards.
CGACTTGATGCGGTCATTGAGCCTCACGATAAAGTTATTACCACCGGTGCTTACCGTATCGCGAAACTCCTTGTAGAAGGGTGCTTGATAATAGACTCCTCCTGCCAGGCGGAAGGTAAAGTTGCTATTCATCTCGGGTATGAACGTGATAGAGGCGCGTGGGCTGACAATACACTCGTTATTGAAGTCCCAATACGACAATCGCACTCCGGCATTGAAATTGAACAATCCGAAATCGGTGCGCAAGCGATAGGTATCTTGCAAGTAGGCCGATATGCGGTTCGACTCCAGGCGGTTTTCCGATACGATATTATATATCATATGTATGTCATCGCCCACATACGGCAGCGTATATCCCACCGAGTCGCGCATCTCCCACTCGCGCAAGTAGTCGTATATTTGCTCGCGATTGTAGGTTACACCCCAACGTATGTCATTGCCCACTATGCGGTGTGCGCCTTTGAGCGATACCGACATGACTGTAGCTTTGAGGCGGTTGCGAGCGTGTTCGTGATAGGTTCCTACACCCAAGTCGCCCTTGGCCGGTGCATTCTCCGAAGTGTTATCACTGCCGGCCAACTCGTCAAGCCAATATTGACCGGAAATGTCGTATGATACATATTCATTGGAACTGAACGCCGATACTTGCAGCGACAATTCATTCTCTTTATTGGGACGGTAGTTGGCCGATACCGAGCCAAAATAGGTCTCGAATACATCGCGTTCCATTCCATCGAAATAGACCGTAAAACTCTTGGTATCGTATGCCGTACCAAAAGAGGTGGTGCGCTCAAAGGGTGTAAACCGGTAGTTGTTGATAGCTATATTGCCCAATAGTGCCACCTCGAACTTGTCGCTAAACTTATAAGTCATATAAGTCTGATAATCGAAGTACGAAGGGTTATACTCACCCTTCACATCGAGCGAACTGAGCAATGTAGAGTTGGTATGATAGCGAACACCATGCAACTGTGTGAACTTGCCGGTACTGTGACCTACAGATGCAGTGGCTCCCAAGAAACTGCCCGAAAGCGACACTTCGAGTGCCTCAGGACGCTTATACTGGATATCGAGTACCGAAGACATCTTGTCGCCATATTCGGCCGAGAAACCACCCGATGAAAAAGAGATAGACGATACCAAGTCGGGGTTGATAACACTCATACCCTCCTGTTGTCCCGAGCGAACAAGCAACGGACGATATATCTCTATACCGTTGATATACACTATATTCTCATCAAAGTTACCACCGCGTACCGAGTATTGCGAACTCAATTCATTGTTGGAGTTGACACCGGCAAACGTTGCCAACATACCCTCTATACCGCCCGATGTATTGGGCATAAGTTGCATATCCGATGCTTTGATTTTCTGCATCGTGCCTTGCTGTTTCTGAAACTCTGTCACAACTACCTCATTGAGATCGATACTCTTTTTCTGCAATTGCACATTGAGTTTCACATTCCCTTTGGGATTCTTCAGAAGATGCTCTTCGTTTTTATATCCCAAGCACGAAAACACCACCAATACCGAGTCGGCCGAGTTGATTTTCAACTCATATTTACCCTCCAGATTGGTTGTCGTTCCGGTTGTCGTACCCGCAATACGCACCAATGCCAATTCAACCGGTTGGTTGTCGGCATCGATCACTGCACCCGAGAGCTTTACAACCTCCTGCGAGAAAAGCCGGATTGAAACAAATAATAACGATATAATGAGTATAAGGCGATAATGAATAGTCATAAACAAAACAAAATATGGTGTGCCATCATTAGCACATACTATAACATAAACGACAAAAAATGCGTTTGAGTATATTTATAGGTAAAAAAATGTGCCCGTAAGTCAAAATAGTTGTATATTTGCATATATCTAAATAGTAAAGAAGATGCAAAATTTTCATGAATTGCTGCTCACACGCCGCAGCATACGCAAATACACCGATGAGCCTATCTCGGGCGAAGATGTAAAGACCATACTCGAGGCCGGATTGATGGCACCCTCGTCAAAGCGCAAAATGCCCTGGCACTTTATCGTAGTTGAGGATAAGGCTATGCTGGCTCAATTGTCGCAATGTCGCGATGCCGGTGCCGGCCCCATCGCCAACGCCGCACTTGCTATTGTTGTAACAGTTGATATGACAGTGAGCGAAGCTTGGGTAGAGGATGGCTCTATTGCAGCCGTATTGATGCAATTGCAAGCCCACGACTTGGGTTTGGGTAGTTGCTGGATACAAATGCGCAATCGCTCTCTCGGAGATGAAGCAACCGAAGACCTTGTGCGCGAAATGCTTGAAATACCCGACAATATGGCCATATTGTGCGCTGTAACAATAGGCCACAAAGATGAGGAGCGCAAGCCCTTTGACGAAGAGAAAATGTTGTGGGAGAAAGTTCACATTGCAAAGTGGTAGAATAAACGATGTCGATAATGGCTAAAAAAATTGTCTTTGTAGGTGCGGGTAATATGGCTACGCGCTTGGCATTGGCATTGGCCGATAAAGGGTGTTACATAGCACAAGTCTTCAGCCGCACCATCCAATCGGCACAGGCGCTGGCTACCCAATTGGGCCATAGCACCGGCTACACCGATACCATTGCCCATATAGTTACCGATGCCGACCTCTACATCTTCTCGTTGAGCGACAATGCCCTACCCGATGTTGTTGCCCATATGCCTGCCAACGATGCCCTTTGGGTACACACTGCCGGCAGTATGCCAATGGATATTTTTGCTCACAAGTGCAAGCGATATGGCGTACTATACCCTATGCAGACGGTGAGTAAAGAACGAGAGTTGGATTGGAACGATGTACCCATTTTTGTAGAGGCCTCGAACGAAGATGATACAAACCTCCTTATTGCATTATCGCAACTCATATCGCAAAATGTGAGCCGTTGCAACTCGCAACAACGACAAACACTGCACCTGGCTGCCGTCTTTGCATGCAACTTTACCAACCATATGTATGCCATAGCCGAACGGTTGCTCAAGGAGCAAAACATAACGTTTGATGCGATGAAGTTTCTCATCCGCGAAACGGAGCATAAAGCCGAGAACCTATCGCCCATCAAAGGACAGACCGGCCCTGCAGTACGCAACGACATTAACGTAATGAACAAGCACATTGCACTGTTGGGCGACACCCCCGAAGCACAACTGTACCAACTCATCAGCAACCACATACAGCAATATCATTCACAACAATAACACACATTATGAGCAAGACCAATTATAATCTCAATCTCATAAAAGCATTTGTTTTTGACGTAGATGGTGTACTATCGCCTTCTACAGTACCCGTTTATCAAGACGGAGAGCCTTGCCGTATGATGAATGTAAAAGATGGTTATGCCATACAATTGGCCATCAAAT
>JAFZDG010000107.1 GCA_017561285.1 Bacteroidaceae bacterium | reverse complement strand
GCCTCCAGAGAACCAAATATTTTGCAATAAACAAAAAAAATGGAAGCTTGACCAAAATCAAATTCTCTCGAATATACGAAAAGAGGATGCCTCGTTTTGAGACACCCTCCTCTATGTATCATACTGTCCTAAAATTAGAGAGCAGAAATATCGAATTTAGCAAACTCCAAGTCTTTAGCAGCAGCCTCACGCATATTAGCATCGAGACGGAAAGATTGACGGAGGTTAGAAGTTACCATTTGCTCGTTGTTAGTGCGAGCACCGAGAACTGCGAGCAAATAATATGTAGTTGCATCGGGAGTAGAAATAGCAGCCAAAGTAGTGCGAGCTTTGTTATAGTCGTTAACCATAATTTGAGCCAAAGCAGCATTGTTGCTCTTAGCATCGCCAAATGCTCTTACAGCAGCATTGTAGTCACCTTTCTTGATGTAATATACACCGAGAGCCTCGTTTACTTCGGGAACTTGACCAGCTTTACCAAATGCAGCAGCTGCATTGTTGTACTCGCCATTTTGCAAATCGATAAGACCTTGGTTCATAACAACCTCTGCAGACTCGGGAGCGAGTTGAGCAGCACGGTCAAAAAGACGAGCTGCAACCTCATAGTTACCGGCCTTGTAAGCCATCATACCCACATTGTTGTAACCGCGATAATCTTCGGGATAGATTTCTGTTACTTTCTTATAGATAGCGCTCTTAGCAGCAGGATTTTTCTCGATAGCAGCAGCATAAAGCAACTCATCAACAGTAAGAGCAGCGGGGTTAGATTGAGCAAGAGCAGCAATCTCTTCATCCGACTTACCAATTACATTGATAGAAGCTGTGATGCGTGAACGACGCAATTGGGGAAGAATCTCCTCAGCCAAGTCACCATATACCGATGAGAGGTTTTTGATTTCACGCTCACGTTGTTCGGGATCGTTATACATTTCGAGAACACGAAGGATGAGGTTCTTGTCTTGGATGTTTGAAGCAGAAACAAGCTCTTTGAAACCGGCCCAGTCCTCAGCAGTAAATTCGGCAGTAAGCTCAGCCTCAATTTTGTCTTTCTTCCATTGTTTTTGAATAGCCTTTACAGTGTTGGCCTCACGACCTTCGGCAATGCGAGTATTAAGATCTACGTTACCATCGGGCGATGCATAAGAAGAGATATTTACATTGTCGATTTCGAGATTTTCGGTAGTGTTAGCTACGCGAAGTTGCTCGTTCAAAACGGCCATCTCTTCCGACTTCAATTCTTTGGCGCGGATGTTGGTTTGTTGAATGAGGAACTTGATGTCGGCAGAGTAAGTCTCTTTGATGATGCGTTGGAACTTATCGGCAGTAATTGCGGGAGCTACAGTACCGGCATCGGCAAGCTCGGCTGTTGCCAATACACCTTCAGCAACTTTTACACGAGGCAACTCATAAGTGTTTTTGCCTTGCACAATGTTGAAGGCGAGGTAGAGAGCCGACTTTTGCATTTCGGGAATGTACTTGAATGCAACGGGCATTGTGATTACACCACCGGCCTTGTAGCTGATTGTTTGGTCATTGCCTTGTACTTTTTCGCCTTGATATACAAAGGGAGTACCAGCTGTTTCGCCCTCAGCATACACCATATAAGGAGTTACTGTAACAACAGCATTTTTATTGAAGTACTTTTCGGGGAATGTACCGGTTACTGTGGCATTTACCAAACCACCCTTAGCTTCAAGGGGTGAAGGGTTTACTGTAAAATAATCGGCTGTTAGAGGAGCCATTTCTTTGTCACAACCTACCAATGCAAACACGCAGAGGAGGAGGAAGGGTAACGATAATTTTTTAATCATAATGTAATGTATTAAGTGAATTAATTTTGCGCATATTTTTTCAACGTACAAAATTAAGCAAAACTTAATTAACACAATACATTACGGCCTATTATTTTTGTTAATTTTTAAAATAATAACAATTTAGCAATCAATTCACTGCTTTTTCTATCATTTATTACGAGGATGATGTGCAATAATTTCATGTCGCAAGAAGTGCCGGTCGAGATGAACGTAAATTTCGGTAGTTGTAATACTTTCGTGCCCCAGCATACTCTGTATTGCGCGTAAATTTGCACCATTTTCGAGCAAATGCGTAGCAAAAGAGTGACGCAGAGTGTGCGGACTCACGCGTTTTTTTATGCCACAAAGGTCACACAAATTGCGCACAATATAGAACACCATCACCCGCGTCATATGGCTGCCCCGGCGATTGAGGAAGAGATAATCTTCTTCCCCGGGTTTAATTTTCTGCTTCGCCCTAACGAGCATATATTGTTCTATCTCTCTGATGGCCTGCGCCGATATAGGAACAAGTCGCTGTTTTCCGCCCTTTCCCTCTACACATATATACTCATCGTCAAGATATAATTGCGATATGCGCAACCCTACCAGTTCCGACACTCGCAACCCACAACTATACAACACCTCTATAATAGCTCTATTGCGTTGTCCCTCCAGTACAGTAAGGTCTATCGATTCAATCATCGCATTTATCTCATCGACCGATAAGATTGATGGCAACTGCCTACCCAGACGAGGCATCTCAAGACTTTCAGAGAAATCCTCTTCAATGAAACCCTCGAGTTTGAGGAACCTAAAGAAAGACTTCACACCCGATATAACCCGAGCCTGCGAGCGAGCTCCGATGCCCACATCTTGCAAAGTACACACAAAATTTACCAAGACATCACGATTAGCCTCCTGCCACGAGCACCCCGAAAGTTCCAGATAGCGTATGAGTTTCTCCACATCATCGATATATGCCTCAATGGTATTATCGGTCATACCCTTCTCCAGATGCAGATAGGCAATATAACGACGCATAATGTTATCTTTTACAACAGCTACCATATATCAAGGTTTATTCCGATTTTTTTTCTACATTTGCAACATTGTACAGCAAAGGTAAGAAATCTTACCCCAAACAAACAAATCGAAGAGATAATAAACCTACTCATTGGCTATGAACATACTGATTATAAACGGCCCCAACCTCAATTTGCTCGGCAAGCGCCAAACCGACATTTATGGCACACGCTCTTTTGATGAGTATATCGAAGAATTGAAGCAACTCTTTCCGCAACACGCAATCGAGTACTATCAATCCAATCACGAAGGTGCTATCATCGACCGCCTGCACAGCGACGGCTTCACCGCCGATGCCATCATCCTCAATGCCGGCGCATATACTCACACATCTATTGCCATTGCCGACGCTATACGCTCTATCAGCGCACCCGTTATTGAAGTACATATATCCAATATATATGCCCGCGAAGACTACCGCCGCATTTCATATATAGCCAACGCGTGTCGTGGTTCTATACTCGGTTTTGGCCTCGACTCATACCGCCTCGCCATTGAAGCCGCCACTCATCTTTAACCCGCCCAATTTATGTACGACTCTATAGAAGAATATATCTGCCAACACATAGATGCCGCCGAGCCGGCCTTAGCACAACTCGACCGCGACACCCATGTATATCACCTGCGTCCACGTATGGTATCGGGACACTTGCAAGGCCGCATACTGAAAATGATATGCCGTATGATACAACCCCGCCGAGTGCTCGAATTGGGAACATTTACCGGCTACTCGGCATTGTGTTTTGCCGAGGGTATGCCCGAAGATGGTGAGGTACACACCCTCGAAATTGATGATGAAGTTGAAGACTTTGCCCGCGAACATTTCGACCTATCGCCTTATGGACACAAAATAAAAATGATTATTGGCGATGCCCTTGAGAGCATCGCTACCCTCAACGATAGCTACGACCTGGTCTTTATTGATGCCAACAAGCGCGACTACCTTCGATACTACGAGGCCGTACTACCATTGGTGCGACCGGGAGGAT
>JAFZDG010000106.1 GCA_017561285.1 Bacteroidaceae bacterium | reverse complement strand
TGGTATTCACCAACGACAATGCTCCTCGCTATCGTCTTATTTCGGTAGATCCTCGCAATCCTCAACGCAGCAATTGGAAAGAAATTATTGCTGAGCAACCTCATGTGTTGAGCAATGTAGTGTTGGCCAACGGCAAAATATTGGCTGCCTACGATATTGATGTGATGAGCCACCTATACTGCTATGATATGACAGGTACAAAACTCTATGAAGTTGCTTTGCCCGGACAAGGTTCATTACAAGGCATCAGCGGCGATAAAGAAAGCAAAGAGGCATTCTATACTTATACATCGTTTATTATGCCTCGCACCGTATATAGTCTCGATGTAGAAAATAATGTTTCGGAAAAATATTATGCTCCCGAGATTGACTTCAATAGCGACGAATACGAGAGCTATCAAGTATTCTTTGCCAGCAAAGATGGCACACGTGTTCCTATGACTATTACACACCGCAAAGGTATAGAGATGAATGGACTCAACCCCACTCTACTCTATGGCTATGGTGGTTTCTCTAACTCGCTTCCTGCTCGTTTTATTGACACAATGATTCCTTTCTTGGAGCAAGGTGGCATCTATGTCGATGTAAACCTTCGCGGTGGTAACGAGTATGGCGAAGAGTGGCACGTTGCCGGTACTAAGATGCAAAAACAAAATGTGTTTGACGACTTTATTGGCGCAGCCGAATACCTTATAGCACAAGGTTATACATCACCTGCAAAATTGGCTATCAACGGTGCGTCAAATGGTGGTTTGTTGGTAGGTGCTTGTATGACTCAACGTCCCGACTTGTTTGCCGTAGCGATTCCTCAAGTAGGTGTACTTGATATGCTACGCTATCACAAGTTTACAATTGGTTGGGGTTGGGCCGGCGACTATGGTACAGCCGATGATAGTGAAGAGATGTTCCGCTATTTGTTGGGTTACTCTCCTTTGCACACTCTCAAAGAGGGTGTTACCTACCCCGCAACAATTGTAACGACAGCCGACCACGACGACCGCGTTGTTCCGGCTCACTCGTTTAAGTTTGCAGCTCAATTGCAACACTGCAATAGCGGTGTTAATCCCACTCTTATTCTTATCGACTCTAAGGCTGGTCACGGTGCAGGTCGTCCTCGTCATAAAATCGTTGAGGAAAAAGCCAATGTATATTCATTTATGATGTACAACTTGGGTATGAATCCTCAATTCTGATATGAATATATCTTTATAAGAAAGGTGCTGACCACGCGTGTGTGTGATCAGCACCTTATTTTTACCGGTATCGGATGAGCGATTAAAATTCGCTGGTAAAGTGAAAACGAATCTTGGGGAAGTCGCTTTGTGCCATTTGCAATACATAACCACTATCTGCCATAAATACATCGCGGCCCTCTTTATCTACACACATATATTGTGCTTTACGACGCTTGAAGTTGTCAAGAGCCTCAGCATCATCGCTCTCTATCCAACAGGCTTTATACATACTTATGGGTTCCCAACGACATTGCGCTCCATACTCATGCAAAAGACGATATTCGATAACCTCAAACTGCAACTGACCTACAGTACCTATAATCTTACGGCCATTAAATTGGTTGGTAAACAACTGAGCTACACCCTCATCCATAAGTTGGTCGATACCCTTTTGCAATTGTTTGGCTTTCATAGGATCGTTGTTCTCGATATACTTAAACATCTCGGGCGAGAATGAGGGCAATCCTTTGAAGTGCAACTCTTCTCCTTCGGTCAGAGTGTCACCAATCTTAAAGCTACCTGTATCGGGCAAACCAATAATATCGCCGGGAAATGCTTCATCAACGACCGATTTCTTTTGAGCCATAAATGCCGTAGGACTACTGAAACGCATCATCTTACCACTACGCACGTGCTTATAGTTGGCATTACGCTCAAACTTGCCCGAACATATCTTCACAAAGGCTATGCAACTGCGGTGGTTGGGATCCATATTGGCATGAATCTTAAACACAAAACCGGTAAACTTCTCCTCGGCAGGTTTCACCTCACGTTCGATGGCTTGTATTGACTTGGGTGTTGGTGCTATCTTAACAAAGCAATCGAGCAACTCCTTTACACCAAACATATTGAGTGCCGAGCCAAAAAATACCGGAGCTATCTGTCCCGACAAATAATCTTCGACCTCAAACTCGGGATATACTCCATCGAGCAACTCCAAGTCGGCACGCAACTTATCGGCCTCACGAGCTCCTATATAGCTTTCCAATTCACTACTATTGACATCGCTCAACTCGATACGTTCTGTAACGACTTGCTTATTGGGTGTAAAAAGGTTGAGATTTTGCTCATACATATTATATACACCCTTAAAAGTCTCACCAATACCGATAGGCCACGATAATGGTCTTACCGATATTTTCAACTCGCTCTCCAACTCGTCAAGAATATCAAATGCGTCACGTCCCTCGCGGTCGAGCTTATTGACAAATACTATAACCGGAGTATTGCGCATACGACACACCTCCATCAACTTACGAGTTTGTTGCTCCACACCCTTTGCCACATCGACAACAATAATAACGCTATCTACGGCAGTGAGTGTACGATAAGTATCTTCGGCAAAGTCTTGGTGACCGGGGGTATCGAGAATGTTTATCTTGTAATCGCCATAGTTAAAACCCATAACCGATGTTGCAACCGATATACCACGTTGCTTTTCTATCTCCATCCAGTCGCTGGTAGCCGTTTTCTTTATTTTATTCGACTTTACTGCACCGGCAATGTGTATGGCACCACCAAACAACAACAACTTCTCGGTAAGTGTTGTTTTACCGGCATCGGGGTGACTGATAATGGCAAATGTACGTCTTTTAGAAATTTCTTCGGTAAGTGTACTCATAAATATATATGTGTCGTATTAATGTATTATTACAATTCCAATTCTCCTGCTTTATCGAGACGATATTTTTCGGCCAAGACCGTAACAAAAGCAGTTATATCTTTCATTGCTTTGAGGGTATCGGCGCTTACTTCACGTTTTTGCAAACGCAGCATCAAAATACCATACAAGGCATTGAAACAAGTCTCAATCTCTCCTACTTGCGCACCTTGCGACTTGGCTCGCAACTCTACGATATAGGGCAATGCCTTATAAAAAGCGGCTGTGTAGAAAGGCTCACGAGTGGACTTAAGCAATCGCAAATGCAGGTCGGTGAGGTCTATAATTACGTTTTTATTGAGCTGCAAGTGTCCTTGTTGAGCAACACCTTCACTACGCATCATATCAATAAGACTTTCATACCACTCATAGAGCATAGTGCGTTGCTCGGCCGAAAGGTCGGTATAAGCATCTACGATATTGGTACTTATACGTTCCATATCAAGGTCGTAAGCTCTTATTATATCCTCTATCTGCCACATATAGAGCAGATACTCAGCTATATTTTCTTTTTTCTTGGCGCTTGCGGTAAACATAAAACTATATCATCCGAAAATTTGGATGCAAAGGTAATATAAATTTTCGTACCTTTGCGCACTGTATGTAAGATAAGAACGTATGAACAACTTATATCTACAACTTTTTATGACATTTATGAAGATTGGCGCATTTACCTTTGGTGGTGGATGGGCTATGATACCTATCATAGAACGAGAAGTTGTTGATAAACACAAATGGATAAGCCGGGAAGAGTTTCTCGACCAACTCACTATTACGCAATCATTACCGGGTATTTTGGCCGTTAACATAGCTGTTCTGGTGGGCAATAAACTGCGAGGAGTACGTGGCAGTTTGGCTGCGGCATTGGGTACAATCCTACCCTCGTTCATTATGATTCTGCTCATAGCCATCTTCTTTACTCGCATATACAACAATCCTGTCGTTGAAAGTATCTTCAAAGGCATTCGTCCGGCTGTTGTTGCCCTCATTGTTGTTCCGGTAATTACCACTGCCAAGAGTGCCCACATCAACCTTCGCACCATCATTATCCCCATTGCTGTGACATTAGCTATCAGCCTATTGGGCTTCTCTCCGGTATATTGCATTATATTAGGAGCTTTGGGTGGATATATTTATTATGTAATTTCACAAAGTCGTACGATTGAGAAAGGAGGCCCCCAATGATGGTATATCTTTCACTCTTTCTCACTTACCTCAAAATAGGGCTGTTTGGCTTTGGGGGTGGATATGCAATGTTATCTCTCATTCAGCACGAAACGGTAGAGGTCATACATTGGGGTTGCGATACACCCTGGCTCACACAGTCACAATTTACCGACATTGTAGCCATCTCGCAAATGACTCCCGGCCCTATCGGTATCAACAGCGCCACTTACATCGGATATACCGTTACCGGCAGTATATGGGGTTCTATCATTGCTACATTGGCAGTATGCTTGCCTTCATTCATTTTGGTGCTGTTGGTAAGCCGTTTGCTGCTCAAACATAAAGAGAACCCTATTATTAAGAGTATCTTCAAGAGTTTACGACCAATTGCTGTGGGATTGATTGCATCGGCAGCAATCTTGCTAATGAACAAAGAGAATTTTCCCGACTACACCTATAGCATCGCTATTGCCGTTGCTTCATTTATACTCACATATTTTGTCAAGTTACACCCTATATTTGTCATCATACTAGCCGGATTAGCCGGATATTTAATATACTGAATATGAAAAGTTACGAATCGCTCATCGAAGAATTATATAATCGTTTTCCGGCCTTTCAACAAGTAGGCTCGGGAGCTTACAAACCCGGATTGGAGAATGCCGAAGCATTGGATGCGCACTTTGGTCATCCACACCGCACCTTTCGCACCATACACGTAGGTGGAACCAATGGCAAAGGTTCAACATCGCACACCCTGGCTGCCATACTCCAAAAAAGCAATTACCGAGTAGGACTCTACACATCTCCTCACTTAGCCGATTTTCGCGAGCGTATTCGCATCAACGGTGAGATGATTCCTCGTACCGAGGTTGAACGTTTTTTACGTCAACATAGCGATGAGGCATTTGCCTTTCGCCCCTCATTCTTTGAGCTAACCACTTTTATGGCTTTCAACTACTTTGCCGCCCAACAAGTTGATGTAGCTATTATCGAAGTTGGATTGGGAGGTCGATTGGATACAACCAATGTTATAACCCCCGATATGAGTATCATTACCAACATCAGTCTCGACCACGTTGCTCTATTGGGACACGACCATCCTACCATAGCCCGCGAAAAGGCAGGCATCATCAAAACCGGCATACCGGCAATTATTGGCGAGGCAGAGGGAGAAGTGCGCAACGTATTCCAACAACGAGCCGATGAAGTTGGCGCTCCTATTTTCTTTGCTGAAGAGAGTAATACAATGACACAAGCCACACCTCACAACGGAGGCTGGCTTTATACCGGCACTATAGCCGGTGACATATGGGGCGAATTAGGTGGGTTGTGCCAGGAGAAAAATGCGGCTACAATACTCACAGCTGTTGCACAACTACGCCAAATTGGATATAACATACCCGATGATGCCATCAAAGAGGGTTTTGCACAAGTAACACATCTTACCGGCTTGCAAGGTCGCTGGCAGAAATTGGCCGATGCTCCGCTCACTATTTGCGATACAGGCCACAACATTGGTGGCATACAATATATTGCACAACAATTGGCCAATACACCTTGCAAAAACCTTCGTATTGTATTGGGTATGGTCAATGACAAGGATGTATCGGGTGTACTCTCTTTGCTACCTCGACACGCTCAATATTACTTTACTCAAGCATCGGTGGCACGAGCCCTTTCGGCACAAGAAGTGGCTCAAGCAGCCCAACCATTCGGATTGCAAGGCAAATGCTACGACAATGTGTCCGAAGCATATATGGCAGCCAAGCAAGATTCGTGCGAAGATGATATGATATTTATAGGAGGTAGCACATTCGTAGTAGCCGATTTACTCAAGTACATCCACCAACAATAAGATATAGAAGCTTTTACATCGAGGTAACTTTATCGAGTTCTTCTATCATACCCACCAACTCATTGCGAATGGTTTCGAGTCGGTGTATAATCTCTTGTTTGTTTGTCTCGCTTCCACGACGACGACGCAAGATGCGTCTTACACCATCAATGGTGTGACCTTCTTCTTTGACAAGACGATGTACCAATCGCAGCTCTTCGATGTCGGTTATCGAGTATTTGCGTGTACCTTTTTGACTCTTACGCGGACACACATTGGGCAACTCTTTTTCCCAATAACGCAGTGTAGAAGCCGGAATACCCAACATATCCGACACTTCACTTATCGAATAATACATTTTCTTTGCAGGCTTCTCTTTTTCACTCATATCTATTGGGCTGTTATTGGTTGCTGGCAACCTCTTGAATCATACGGTCATACTCCTCGGGAGTAACATCGAGGAAGAAGTAATTGATGGGATCTATATTTTGTCCGCGATAGATTATCTCATAATGCAAGTGCGCACCGGTACTCTTACCCGAACTACCCACTTGACCTATACGCTGTCCTCGGGTTAACGACTGACCTTTAGTTACCTCTATCTTGTGTAGATGGGCATATAATGTGGTGTAACCATAGCCATGATCAAGCTCTATGACTCGGCCATATCCTTGCTTCCATCCGGTAAATTTGACAACGGCATCACCCGATGCAAAAACGGGCACTCCTCTATTGGCACTCAAGTCAATACCATTGTGATAAGTACGACGGCCACTGATGGGATCTATACGCCACCCAAACATAGATGCAATGCGCTTCAAATCTCTATCCGATACGGGTTGAATAGCCGGTATATGCTTGAGACGATCTTCTTGTTGATGAGCCAAATCGACCAATTCATTGAACGAATGGTCTTGCACATAAAGATTGCGTGCCAACCTATCAACTTCGCGAGTGACTGTTGCAACCAAACGTCCATTCGACATATTCATCCACTCGGCATATCGAGCAGCATTATCCACTCCGGCATTACGCACTTTGTGGCCTATAGGATCGGCTTGCATCACTACTCTATACAGGTTGTCATCACGATGCTCAATATCTTCCAGCACGACCATTGCATCATCTACTCGGCGCAACAATATATTATACTGAGCTTGCAATACTTCATTCTCGAGTTTCAAATATTCGTCATGTGGCGAGCCAAAGAAAAAATAGACAACCGATATGAGAATGGCTCCCATAAAAAAACTGGCAAACAGTACCCACAAGAAAAAACCCCAACTACGCCGAACGCCTTTTACGGGTTCATACGTATTGGTCTGAGAATTAAATATATAATACTGTTTACGGCTCATTGGTCTTTATTTATATGCTTCCTATCACACATATAAAAATAAAAAAAACGATAGGCAAGCAACACTTTTTTATCGCTATATAGGTGCAAAATTAATATTTTGGGTTATTTTTGCAAACTGTTTTCAAGAATATTAATTCTATCGCACCATAATTAGCGATTGAACATAAAGGTAAAGAACGTAAATATAACAATAAATTGAACCAAAAGATATGCTGACAGCTAAAGAAATCAGAGAATCCTTCAAGGAATTTTTCCGCTCAAAAGAGCACCAAATCGTTCCCTCGGCTCCTATGGTCATCAAAGATGATCCCACTTTGATGTTTACCAATGCCGGTATGAACCAATTTAAAGACATCATTTTGGGTAATGTTCCCATCAAATACCCCCGCGTAGCCGACTCTCAAAAGTGTCTGCGTGTAAGTGGTAAGCACAACGACCTCGAAGAGGTAGGACACGATACCTACCACCATACAATGTTCGAGATGTTGGGTAACTGGTCGTTTGGCGACTACTTCAAAAAAGAGGCTATCGACTGGGCTTGGGAGTACTTGATTGACGTATTGAAACTCGATCCCAACCGCATCTATGCCACAGTATTTGAAGGCTACGAGCCCGAAAGTCTTGAACGCGACAATGAAGCCGCAGGATACTGGGAGAAACACCTTCCGGTCGATCACATCATCAACGGTAACAGAAAAGACAACTTCTGGGAAATGGGCGATACAGGACCTTGCGGACCTTGCTCTGAGATACACATAGACTTGCGTAGCGATGAGGAGCGTGCTGCATTGGATGGTCGCGAACTCGTCAACCAAAGCAATCCCCAAGTGATTGAGATATGGAACCTCGTGTTTATGCAATATAACCGTAAAGCCGATGGCTCTTTGGAAGGTCTTCCCGCCAAGGTTATCGACACCGGTATGGGTTTTGAGCGTCTTTGTATGGCTTTGCAAGGCAAGACCTCAAACTACGACACTGATGTATTCCAACCCATCATTCGTGTCATTGGCGAAATGTGCGGTAAGAAATATGGCGACAATGCACAAGACGATGTGGCTATGCGTGTTATTGCCGACCACATCCGCACCATTGCATTCTCTATTACCGATGGCCAATTGCCCTCTAATGCCAAAGCCGGCTACGTAATACGCCGCATCTTGCGTCGTGCCGTTCGCTACGGTTACACATTCTTAGGACAACGCCAAGCCTTTATGTACCGTCTCATCGACATTCTCATTGAAACTATGGGCGATGCATATCCCGAATTGTCGGCTCAACGCGACCTCGTTGCCAGAGTTATCAAAGAAGAAGAGGATGCTTTCTTGCGCACACTCGAAACCGGTATCCGCCTACTCGATAAGGTTATGAGCGATACGCGTGCCGCCGGCAAAAGCGTTATCAATGGTAAAGATGCCTTTACACTATACGACACATACGGATTCCCCCTCGACCTCACCGAGCTCATTCTCAAAGAGCACGATATGAGTGTAAACATCGAAGAGTTTAATGCCGAGATGCAACAACAAAAAGAGCGTGCCCGCAATGCGGCTGCCATCGAGGCCGGCGACTGGGTAACATTACGTGAGGGCGAACCCGAATTTGTAGGCTATGACTTCAACGAATGCGATGCCGAGATTTTGCGTTACCGCAAGGTGAAACAAAAAAATCAAGAGTTCTACCAAATAGTACTCGACCGCACACCTTTCTATGCCGAAATGGGTGGTCAAGTGGGCGATTGCGGAACTCTCACCAATGGCGAGGAGACTATAGCCATAGACAACACCAAGCGCGAAAACAACTTGGCTATACACATCAGCAAGAAGTTGCCCCAAGATGTAACAGCTACATTCCGCGCCACTATCAACAAAGAGGCTCGTATGGCTACATCGTGCAACCACTCGGCTACACACTTGTTGCACGAGGCCTTGCGTGAGGTATTAGGCACACACGTTGAGCAAAAAGGTTCTTACGTATCGCCCGACTCATTGCGCTTCGACTTCTCACACTTCCAAAAAGTAACCGATGCCGAGTTGCGCCAAGTAGAGCGCATAGCCAATGCCAAAGTACGTATGGCAATGCCTCTCGACGAACATCGCAATATGCCCATTGCCGATGCTCGTGCTATGGGTGCAATGGCACTCTTTGGCGAGAAATATGGCGATGAAGTACGCGTAGTTCGTTTTGGTTCATCGGTAGAGTTGTGTGGTGGTACACACGTTGCCAATACCGGTAATATAGGTATGATACGCATCATCAGCGAAAGCTCTATTGCAGCCGGTATTCGCCGTATCGAGGCTATTACAGGTAGCAAAGTAGAGGATATGATGAACGAAATGGACGATACCGTTAAGCAAATCAAATCGCTCTTCAACAACGCCGCCAATATCATACAAACCATCGAAAAATCGCTGAACGAAAGCAGCGAGTTGCGCCAACAAGTAGATATGTTTACCAAAGAACGCACCCTCACTATCAAGGATGCTTTGGTAAAAGCAGCTACCGAAGAGAACGGCATCAAGATTATCTCTTACAACGGTCCTATGTTGCCCGAAGTAGCCAAAGACATAGCCTTCATGTTGCGTGGCGAGATAAGCGAACGTATGGCATTCATAGCAGCCACATTCAAAGAGGGCGAAAACAAACCCTTGCTCACCGTTATGCTCAGCGACGACCTTGTTGCCGGTGGCAAGAACGCTTCGCAAATCGTGCGCGAGGCTGCACGCCTCATTCAAGGTGGCGGTGGTGGTCAACCCTACTTCGCCCAAGCCGGTGGTAAAGATGCATCGAAGCTCAAAGATGCACTCGACAAAATGCACGAATTGGTTATAGCATAAAAGATTAACCATAATAGTTCCAATCAATGAGGGTGTCACATCATTCGTGACATCCTCATTTTTATTATTCTTAATGCCGGCTTCTTTTTCGTAAAAACATCTTGGATAAAGCGCACTCCATCAAAGGTGATATAATCGTCTAACGTATAACAACTTACACACTGTTTTACCAACCACTTTTTGCCACATTACCGCCATTAAACCCAAAAGGCTGCATCGTGCGAGAAATCCCGATACAGCCTTTACTGTAATATAATGTGAGCTATCTACTCACATCTGATAAACATGAGGGTGTCTCAAAACGAGGCATCCTCTTTTCGTAAGAAGCATTTTGTAAAAAAAACAAAGCCCTGACTTTCACAAGCCGGGGCTTTGCTATATCACAAAAAAATATTATCTTTGTGATATACAACAAATTAAACGTATGACAAAGATACACTTTCGCCCGTATAATTCCAAACAAATCCTGCTTTTTCCGGATAGATTGGATAAAGATAT